>CAWIUZ010000103.1:0-13189 GCA_963838915.1 uncultured Acidobacteriota bacterium | reverse complement strand
TGCGCTGCAGCGTGTTGCGGTGGATACCCAACTGCTTGCTGGCCGCCGACTGGTTGCCGTTGCTGTGCCCGAGGGCCGCTTCGATCATGCTCCGTTCCAGGAGAGCGACAGCGTCCGTGAGAAAAACGCCACCGTTTAACAGTCGAGCCACCAAACCGTCAAATTCGTTTTTCATTTCTTGTCCTTGTTCCCCTCGGGCCTTAACGCTTGCCGTTGGGCCGATGCCCAGGCTTGTTTGACCTGCCCGTATGCCTTGCGAAAGCCTTCCTTAAACTCGTGGGGGGCCATGTCCGCAGCGACATTGGCGGCGCCCACCAGATAAGGAGCGAGTCGTGAATTCTGCACCGAAGCCGGAGGTGTGTCGCCATGCGAAAACGCCATCAGGCCGGAGACCGGCAGTACGGCGATCAGGGCCCCGCGCAACGCGCCGAAGCCCGCACCCAGAAGGTGATCGAAGAGCGGCCGATCACCTTCAGAAACTTGCCCACCACAAAACTCACCAGTGCGCCGGCCAGCAAAACGCCAATGAACACCAGGATGAAGCCGGCGAAGTTCGCCGCCTGGCGCGAGCTCAGGTATGGCGCCAGGAAGCCGCCCGCCCAGCCGTAAAACCACAGCCCCAGCACGAAGCCCAGCACCACGGAGACCGTCCGATGACTTCCCGCGAGAGGCCCCGGCGGAAAGCGGCGATTACCGACGCAACGAGAATGAGCCCCAGCACCACATCCAGCCAGTTCATAGTTGGTAGCCGGTCAGCGCCTGGTAGGCCTGGCGTGCTCCGCTGGTCTTCGCCGCCACATCCTCCGGCAGCGGCGGAGCTGGAGGCTGCTTGTTCCAATGGATGGATTCCAGGTAGTCGCGCACAAATTGCTTGTCGAACGAGAACTGCGGGCCGCCGGCGCGGTACGTGTCGGCCGGCCAGAAACGCGAGGAGTCGGGCGCCGAGCGGACGTAATCGTCAGCATCGAGCCCAGACCAAGCGACCAGGGCAGCGAGGCCATCCACGTCAGGCCGCTTCCCCTGCGCCATCCTGGTCAACGTAGAGGCGCTCACCCTAACTCGAGCCCAACCTGCTTCCAGTTCAGCTCTGAGGCCTGCCGAACGCTGTCGAGCGCAGAGTAGAAGGCGTCGGAATCGAACCAGCCCTTCTTGGTCCTCTTCTCAGGCATAAGCGCCCCTCGTCGATTGCGAACTTGCAACTGAGCAGCTATCATGGAATTCAAGGATAGCAATCAAGCATCCAACCTGCAATCACCAGGAGGAAGGTCACATGAGCATCGCAGCCCAAGAGATCCCGGAGCACCACCACCTCGTCGAGATCGTCGTCAACAAGCATGCGGTCCGGATCCAGGGGCCGAAGGCGAGCGGGCTTGAGATCAAGCAGACAGCCATCGACCAAGGGGTCGACATCCAGATCTCGTTCCAGCTCTCTGAGAAGCTCGGTGACCACAAGACTAAGGTCATTGGCAACGACGACACCGTAACCCTCCACGAGGGCGCAAGGCTGGCCTGAGGGGCCTTGACGTCTTCCAGCCGCAAGCCCAGACCCAGCCGCTTATACTTTTCGGTTCCCGTCTCATGGTACGGCAGGAGATGAATCTGCCAGAGACGAAGCCGGGAGAGCAAGGCGACCATCTGCCGGACATTCCCACCGTCGTCGTTGACAAAGGGAATAACCGGGTAGCGAACCACCACCCGCTTGTTTCTTTCCGCCAGCGCCTCCAGGTTGGTGAGAATCGTGTCATTGGAGACGCCCGTGTATTTCTTGTGCTTTTCCGGATCGAGGATCTTCAGATCGTATAGGAATAGGCCTGCCTTATCGCTGAGTTCGAGAATGACATCCTGCTTGGCCAGACCGCAGGTCTCGACCACGGTATGGATACGCTTCTCGCGGCACGCGTCGAGAAGCGCCGAGAGGAAGCTCGGCTGCGCAAGGGGCTCGCCGCCCGAGAAAGTGACGCCTCCGCCGGATTGATCCGCGAAGATCACGTCCTTCTGTATTTCGTACAACACTTCTGAAACTGTCACCCGGCGTCCCACTATTTTCCGGGCGCCCGCAGGACACGCTTCGGCGCAGTTCCCGCACACCTGGCACGACGGAGCGGTGTGGATTTCACCATTCAGGCAATGCACTGCTCCATGCGGACATATCTTGACGCACTCTCCGCAAACCAGGCAGCGGTTCTGAAAGTACATGAGGTCAGGCTGGGGGCTCTGGCCCTCCGGATTGTGACACCACAAACAAGACAAGGGGCAGCCTTTAAAGAACACCGTAGTCCGAATGCCCGGGCCATCGTGCAGCGCAAAGCGCTGGATGTCAAAGACGAATCCAGAGTTCGGCGCTGGGCTGGTAGCTTCGCGATCCGTTCCGTGCTGGTTCGCTTCTTCGCTCATCTTCCTGACCGATCTTCATTCCCTCCCAGGCGGCGCACATCGTGTTCAGTTTAGCAAAGTTATTAACACTTTTCCGCGAGCATGCCCTGCCTCCAAATAGCGGACGGCCGCGGGGACCTCGTTTAGACCGTAACGCCTGTCGATGACCGGGGTCACCTTTCCGGTTGCCACGAGCTCCGCGAGAGTGGTCAGGTCCTCTATGCCCGGTTTCGCCATGAACCCAACGAACTTCTGGCTCGTGAAGGGCGAGGAGAGGAGGGCAGCGGTCGAGCGTACAACGAGTCCTAACATCCATCGCCCTGTCGCACCCCCCACTCCGACAAATATCCCCTTCGGATTCATGACGCGCCGGCATTCCGCGAGCGAGTGGTTCCCAATGCAGTCAAAAATCAAGTCGTAACGTCGCCCACGCCTGGTGAAATCCTCTTGCGTGTAGTCTATGACCTCGTCTGCGCCGACGGACCGCACCATCTCCACATTCCTCGTACTGCACACCCCGGTCACTTCTGCGCCGAAGGACTTGGCGATCTGCACCGCGAATGTGCCCACGCCTCCCGACGCCCCATTAATCAAAACCTTCGATCCGGGCTGAATCTTTCCCTTGTCGCGAAGAGCCTGCAAGGCGGTGAGCCCAGCGATCGGCACGGACGCTGCCTGCTCAAACGACACATTGTCCGGCTTTCTGGCCAAGGCTCGCTCGGACGCACAGGCGTACTCGCCAAACGCGCCCCGGCACGCGCCGAATACCGCGTCGCCCGCCTTGATGCGCGTCACGTTTCTGCCGACTGCCTCCACATAGCCCGCCCCATCCACGCCTAGCCTTCTCTCCTTCGGTTTGGCGAGACCGGCCATCAGCCGGATGAAATACGGCAACCCCCTCATGAAATGCCAGTCATAGGGGTTCATGGAAGCCGCGTGGACTTTAATCAGAACCTCGCCTTCCCCAGGGCTTGGCTTGTCGATTTCTTCACATTTGAGAACCTCGGGCGGGCCATACTTGTCGTAAACAATTGCCTTCATCGGGATATCCTCGGCTTCGTGGGCGCCGACGTAGGGGCGGTTCGCGAACCGCCCCTACATCCCTGCTCGCCATGATCCTTTGTTTTCATAGACATTCTCGCTTTGTTCCCCCGATTTCTGCGCCTTTGGTCTGCCCACGCCGACGTTTTCGTTCCGAATCGGCGTAGGGGCGGTTCGCGAACCGCGCCTACATGTCTCCCCCCGCGATTGGGCTGGCACATCGTCTTCCCCGACAGCGGCGCCGAAACCCCCAACATATGACTCTAGCCTACTTTGTTGCAATTGTCAAGAGACAAGAAGTCCGGGCGCCGGGTTTTCCTGAAGGGCGGAGGCAAAAGCGGTGAATCCGATTCACTTGCACCTTCTCACCAGGGTTACCGGAAGGGCATCTCGTGGCTTGGGCAGGGATTCGTGGCCTGGAGGGCAGCCACAAGGGTCGCCCCTACACTCCAAAATTCGGTGTTACAATTGACCGCCGCTCGACGTGGATACCGACGAGCGCTCTTGGAGGAATTCATATGTTTAGAGGAAACACTCCCTTGCCAAGGTGGGGCCTGGTGATTTTTGTTCTGGCGCTCGGCGCCTTCTGTCGCGGCCCTGCCCTGCGCGCGCAGGAAGTCAAGCATCTGACAGCCCGCAGCTTCGACTCCGGGTTCGAGTTATCGAACGGAACCTTCAACGGGATGTTGGCTGCGAGCAACGGCAAGATCTATTACATCCTCTGCGCGGAAAACATCGACACGGGCGGGCAGATGTATTCGTACGACCCCGCCGCGGACAAGATCACGCACCTGGGCGACCTGACCGAGGCATCGGGGGAAAAAGGGCTGAAAGCCGTGCCCCAGGGGAAAAGCCACGTCAGCTTCGTTGAAAGCAACGGAAAGCTTTACTTCGCGACCCACGTCGACTGGTACAGCGTGCAGAATGATCTGGAATCCATGGCGCCGCCCCCGCCCGGCTACAAGCCGTATCCCGGCGGGCACTTTCTAGCCTATGATATGGCTACCGGAAAGTTTGAGAACTTTGCCAAAGCACCCGAAGGCCAAGGGATTATTTCGATGAACATGGATGCGCAGCGCGGACGGATGTATGGCCTCACCTGGCCTTCCGGTTATTTCCTGCGCTATGACCTGAAGTCAGGGGTGCTGAAGAACCTCGGCCCGCTCTACAGAGATGGGGAGGGCGGCCACCCCACGAAGCGGGTGATCTGCCGGGCGCTGCCCATCGACCCGCGAGACGGTTCCGTCTACCTCACTAATGCCGACGGCGACATCCTGCGCTACCGCTACGATCGCGATGCGATTGAGACCGTTCAAGGCGACAACCTGCGGAAAGATTATCTGGGAACCTGGAACCCCATAACGGGGCAAGACTTTGGCTATGGCTGGCGGCAGGCGCTCTGGTACGCTCCGGAAAATGCGGTGTATGCGGTGCACGGCCGCTCTTCCTATCTGCTCCGCTTCGATCCGCGCGCGGAGCGCGTGGACGTGCTCGAACGCCTTGCCTCCGTACCAACCCGGCGCAGCGGCATGTACGACGAGTTTCACTACGGTTATCTCAGCTTATCTTTGGGGCCGGATGGGCACACGCTCTATTATCTCGAGGAAGGCGCAATCGTCCAAAATGGGAAGCGCGTAGTGAAGCGTGGGCCAGGGGGAGATCAAATCGAGGACTTGCACCTGATCACCTACGATATTCCCGCCGCGAGGTACACGGACCACGGAGCGGTCTTCTTCAGCAACGGCGCGCGGCCCGGGCTTGTCAACTCGATTGCGGTCGGGAAAGACGGCGCGGTTTATTGCCTCACTGACATCCCGGGCAAACAACGGCGGGTGGATTTGGTGCGCATTCCGCCGGTGGAGTAAGCGCAATCACCGGTTTCACGCAAAGGCGCAAAGGACGCCAAGGCCGCAAAGCAGAAACTCAGTTCTTGTGCTTTTCTTCTTTGCGAGCTTGGCGTCCTTTGCGCCTTTGCGTGAAACCGGTTCTTTCGTCCGCGGATCGAGATCACTTCCCAGGCATCTCGAGCTCAACCCAACTGGCAATTCCGTCGCGACCGGCGTTGTTGCGGGGCCACACCTTCAGGCGATTACGTCCAGGGTGCAATTTCCAGGGAAAGATTGCGGCGACCGGGGATTCGTCGCGGCCGTCGATCTGGGCTAGAAATGTTTCGAAGCCCGGCGTCTCGGTATCAAGGTGAACGCGAAACTGGCCGTCCGTCGCGGTCGGTTCGAGCACGTAGTGGGCCTGGTCGAGCGTCCATTCGAAATTGCCGTAACGCGTGACCAGATTGGGATGGATCAGTTCCGCAGACACCTCCGCATCGCTCCAAACGTAGAATCCCTCCCAGGTCCACGGTCCTTTACCGTTATTGAGTGGCAGGGGGTATTTCTGCTCCAGGAAATTGCTCCTCGGGATCAGCCGCATTTCCGCAAAAGACATGTCGACGTCCAACCCGCGCCATTTGAGGACGGAGTCCACGATATGCACGATGCGCATGGGCTCCGGCTGCTCGCCGCGCATCACTCGAAGCTGCCGCTGGCGCACTTCGTATAAGGAAAGTGGAGTATGGGTTGTGGGATCTTCAGGGTAATAGGCGGCCGTGCCGTCAATCCACATCCACTTGTGGAATTGGTTTGACCAGATTTCCATCGGCTCGTGGCCCACGACGGTCGGGCGTCCCAGATTGCCGCTGTCGATGGAAATATCCCTGCCTACGAATCCGAAACTCTCGCAGGCCTGCAAGAAGACCAGGTCGTATTGCTGGCAGAAACCGCCCACCGGCTTGCCGTCGGGAAGCTTCTTCAGGATTTCGAGCGCATCCCAGGAAGGGTAGAACTGGTCCAGGTGCCACTGCTGCCACGGCCAGTTGCGAGAAGACCATGCCGCTAGCTTAGAAATGATTTCGAGGTCCGTCTTCGCGCCGCCCACCACTGCGTCGAGGTGGTAACGAGTGCGCAACTCTTTCAGCTTAGCCTCGGTGAATGGCTCGTAGCGGAATGGAATTGAAGTCCGCACGATTTCTTCGTTGTGCGAATCCACCACCTTGAGCGCGCGTGTCCAGTCATTCGCCGCAACCGGCTCCGTGTCTATCGCGAGTTCGCTCAACTTGGGGGTAACACGCGGGTCAGCGGCGGCGAACTTCACCTCGAGCTGAACAAAGCGTCCGCGCGGAACCTCCAAACAACGGTCGCGGTCTAGGGGCATCCAATCAGTCCACGTCTTCGAGCTTGGGACGTACGTCGTTCCGGAGCGTACGCGCAGGCTTACTCCACTCTTGGCGTCCGGCGCAGCGGAAAGAGCAACTCGCAACGGGCCGGGCGTGGTAAGCGGCGGCGCCAGCGGCTTGCCCTCGAGGTTAGCAACATCCATCACCGGCAGCAGGATCGTCCCGTGGGGCTTGAAGTGCTGAAGGTAAAGCCGGACGTAATATTCTCCCGCGATGTCGCCCGAAGGACCCAGGCGATCAACGCACCAGGACTTGCCGCCGTCGGTCGTCCGCGCGCTCCGGTGCGGCAAAGGCGCGTACGACTCGTCAGCGCGAGCGATCTTGACCATCCCCGTTCCCGAGATGACGATGTCATTCAAACCCGGCTTCAGCGCCGCGGGATCGATATCGTACGCCTGCCATTCCCAACCTGTCTTTTGGGGCGCGCCAAGCTTCTGCGGGTGGCCGTTTACTTCCACCTTCAGGTTGCCTCCGTTGCCCACCATCAGGACCGCCTTGCTCGCTCGCGGGTCGGAGATCAGCAGTTGCTTGCGAATCGCGATGCCGGGTGAGAGCTTTTCTTGATTTGGCTTGTAAGAAAAGCCGGAAGCGGTGCCGTCGTCCTGAATCACTTCGCCGGTCTGCAATTCGAGCGTCGAGCCGTCTTTCGAAAGCGTAATATTGCTGCTCACCGCGCGTTCGTAAATCGTGCGGGCGTTCAGGTGGAGTGTGGCCGCTTTCGCCGGGCATAAAACGAGGGCGACAAAAGCCGCTGACGCCAGCGACATTCGAGCAGCCCTCAATCCTACATGCATAGTCTTCCCTCCTCACGATGCCTGGGGGGCGTGGACATTATATCGCTTCCGAGGCCGGGCAGATGGCGCCAAAAAAGCTGATAGGGATAAAAGGTTCACGCAAAGGCGCAAAGTACGCAAAAAGCACTAGGAGAAGGGATTGCCAGCACTTTGCGTTCCTTTGCGACCTGGTCGCTTTGCGAGATGTTTCCGGTTTCTTAAGGCCTTCATGCCATGGGACGCAATGGGAATCGACCGAGTCTCGAAGCGGGAGGCCCACCTTCCTGTTTCAGGAGCAAAAGTCACTCATTATGTTATAGTTGAACGTGGCTTAGAAAGAGAGGTGTACCGTGAATCCCCGGTACGTTTTGAGTGATTATGTTGCGGAGGCTCTCGAAGGAGCTGCGTTCGAAAAACTCGAGGATGGAAGCTATGCGGGCCGCATTCCCTGCTGCGTAGGGGTAGTGGCATTCGGGACCTCCCTGCGCGAATGTGAGAACGAATTACGCTCCACGCTCGAGGATTGGATTCTGCTCGGACTCCAACTACGGCATCCCCTACCTGTCATTAATGGAATCGATCTGAACAAGGAGCCAGCTCGTGAGCCGGTGGACGCCATGTAAGCGCGGCGACTTCATCCGCAAACTCCGTCAGCTCGGCTTCGACGGTCCTTTCACAGGAACCCGCCACCAGTTCATGGTATGGTCGCAGAAACGGCTGGCAATCCCGTCCAATTCCGAGTACTCGGTTCCGCAACTGCGGACGATGATTCGCGAGGTGGAAGCCGTGATCCAACGGGAAGTCGACTCTGAGGAATGGAACAATCTGTAGCGCCCGGGATGGATTTCACCGGCAGAGCAGAGGAGCAGCCCCTTGGCATTCTTGCGCTGCATCGCCACGAAGAGCAAATCGAAGGGCGCATACATCGCGACTTAGACCGTCGCGACGTATGCGCCACCCGTGGATGCAGTTCGGTTACAATCTCGCGCAAGCACGCGAGAAGGCAGCGCCGCGCTCTCTCAGGTTAAGCGGTTGCGGTCTTTCCTTTGAATCGCGGCACAAACTCTTCAGCCACAAATGCTTCAAATGTGGTGGGCGTAGTATTCTGCGCAGAGCGCGCTTCGAGGGGCGCCATATAACCGGAATTCAGCGCCTCCGACATTTCCAGAAGGAGGTCCGCCATGCTTGAGGACATGCCTGATTGAAGCAAGGCCGTTTTGATGAGCGCGGGCGGAAACTGCGAGTAGTTGAGTGTCGGCCTGCCGATGGCCTGCCCGATCAAAGAGGCAGCTTCCTTGTAAGTCAGGTCGCGCTGGCCCAGAAGCTCACGCGCTTGCCTGCCGCTGAAGTTGAGTCGCAGCAACTCTTCTGCGGTCCAATCTCCAATGTCCCGCGCCGCGATCATGGCCACTGCCAGATCAGCGCGCAAGGGACCACCTAAGAGTCCGAAGTTCTGAATCACCCCGATCTGCGCCAGGGTGTTCTGCATGAAGTAGCCGGCACGAACGTAAAGAGCGTTCAATCCGGCAATGCCGTCGAGCTTTTGCTCGAAGTTGTGCAGGCCCACGACGGGACCCGTCTTCTGCGGTTTATCAGCGCCCACACTGCTAAGCAGCGCGACGTGGCCGACTCCGGCTTTTGTGATCGCCGCCACCATCGCATCACTCACCCGCTCCTGGTAAGCGCTGACCTCCGGTGATGATGGGTTGGGGGGGATCATCGCATAGACGGCCTCCGCCCCAGTGAAAGCGCTAGTTAGCGCCGTCGCATCGGTTACATCCGCAACGAAGGCTTCCGCCCCGCTTCGGACGAAGTCTTCAAGCCGTTTGGCGTCGCGGCCGATCACCCGCACTTTCTTCCCGCGCGCCAATAATTTCGTGGCAATTACACTACCTGTGTTTCCCGTTGCGCCTGTAATGGCGTACATTGTTGCACCTCCATAGACTTTGGATGAACGGCAGCGGTCATAAGTTCCGGCGCACGCGAAGGGGCGCTGCCTGTGCGCAAATCACAACTTGCCCGTGGAATTGAAAAGAGGCATGATAATCAACGAAATGAGACAGGGGACTCGACGGTTCGGCAGTCGGCAACGATGTCCATTGACTTATGAGTGACACCATTAAGCGAATCACGATTGAGGGATTTAAGTCTATCCGGATGCTGGAGAACTTTGAGCTTCGCCCCCTAAACGTTCTCATCGGCGCCAACGGTGCGGGCAAGAGCAACTTTGTCGCATTCTTCCGCTTGCTGCGCGAGATCATTGACCAGCGCCTTCAGCAGACTGTCGCCGTGGAGGGCGGCGCAGACGCGCAACTGTATCTGGGGCCGAAGGTGACTCTAAGAGTCCGAGGGAGATTCGCGTTTGGTGCGAACTCGTATGAATTTGAGTTGGCACCAACAAATGATAATCGCTTCATCTTTGCCAGGGAGGTCGTCTCCTTCACAGGGCAGTTTCACTCGTGGCAGCCGTTGGGTTCCGGCCACCTCGAGGCCAAGCTCAAAGAAAAGAAGGACGATCCCGGCAAGATTGGGCGGCATGGTGTGCCGTGGTATGTCTACGATGCCGTTTCAGGGTGGGTTGTGTATCACTTTCACGATACGAGCCCTGAATCGGGAGTCCGTCGCCAGCGAGCCATCAATGACAATGAGTACCTCCGCCCTGACGCTGGGAACTTGGCGGCTTTTTTATACCGCATTCAGCAGACTAACCCAGATCACTATGAGAAGATCCGCGATGTCGTGAGGCTGGCCGCCCCATTCTTTAGTGATTTCAAGCTCCGACCCGTGGCTGACAAAGCCGAGTTGATTCAACTCGAATGGCTTCAGAAAGACTCGGATTATCCGTTCCGTCCGAGCCAGCTATCCGACGGCACATTGCGTTTCATCTGCCTTGCCACGGCGCTGCTCCAGCCGCAACCGCCCGCAACGATGCTCTTTGACGAGCCTGAGCTCGGGGCGCATCCTTTCGCTTTGACGCTCCTAGCCAATCTCTTCCAGCAGGCGGCGAAACACCCTTCTCAGCAGGTAATTGTATCTACCCAATCCGCGCAACTGGTCAACGAGTTTGAGCCGGAGGATGTTGTCGTTGTCGAGCGGACGCAGGGCGAATCGGTTTTCCGACGCTTGGACTCGGCGAAACTGTCGGGCTGGCTTGAAGATTACACGCTGGGAGAGCTTTGGCAGAAGAATGTGTTCGGAGGCGGGCCGCGAAATGAGTCGATGCCTAGAATGCCGGACGACGATGAACAAGCTACCGCTTCTCCCAAAGCGGAGGGAATGAGCACAGGAGACGGACGCCCGTGATCCGCGTCCACGTGATCGTGGAAGGACGCACTGAGCAATCGTTCGTCCAAGAAGTTCTCGCCCCGAGCTTGTCAGACGCGGGAGTTTACTTGACCCCGACCATTCTTGGTGTTCCTGGCCAAAAGGGCGGAAGAGCGAACTATGCCCGTCTTAAGAAGGACGTGCTGCGGCAATTGAAAGAGGACCGGACGGCTTATTGCTCAACGATGGCGGACCTCTATGGGTTGGGAAAAGGCTTTCCAGGCATGCCTCTGCCGCCTAACCTTTCGAATGTGGACAAGGTCATTCACCTTGAGCGGGCGATGATGGAAGACATCATGGCAGAAGTGCCTGACCTGCGCCCTGATGTTCGATTCATCCCCTACCTCCAATTGCATGAGTATGAGGGGTTGCTGTTCAGCGATCCGGAGAAGTTTGCCAACGGTATCTCCCAGTCGCATCTGGCCCCGACGTTCCAGGCCATCCGCCAAGGTTTTCCCACTCCTGAGGATATCGATGATAGTCCGGAAACTGCCCCTTCGAAACGCGTCTCTCGCCTTTGTCCTTCCTACAATAAAGTTCTGGATGGAACGCGAGCCGCCAGCGCCGTCGGTATCGAGCCCATGCGACGTGAGTGTCCACATTTCCGTGATTGGGTTGAGAGTCTGGAACAGTTAGGCTCCCAATAGCGTACGCGATGCCAGCATCCGAGGCGTGTCCGGCACGTCACGTGACCACGGGCTCGACGCCCGGGGTGGTAAACAAGGCGAGAAGACGGGATGCGCGAACTTCCGTCGCAGCAGGAAGTCCTCAAACTCTTCGAGAAGGATCCGCAGCGGACTTTTCGCTTGCGTGAGCTGGTGCTCGAGTTAGGGCTGCGCTCCAGCCAGGCGCGCGAGTTGAAGAGTGTGTTGAAGGATCTCGCCCGCGGTAAGAAACTCGTTTATTTGAAGAAAAACCATTACGCGTTGGTCTACAAAGGCCGCCACGCCGCGACAGACGCGGATGAACGCCGCATGCCTCCTGTACACATAGAGCCGCTGACCCCAAAACCGGGGGTCCGCGCTACCCGAAACGTGGTGACGGGCCGCCTGATCGGACACCGGGATGGCTACGGCTTCGTTGTGCCCGACTCTCCCCTGGCGGGCACCGATCTCGACATCTTTATTCCACCCGATGGCATGGGTTCAGCCTTGCATGGCGACCGGGTCGAGGTGCACTACCAGCGATCGACGAGGGGGTTTAAGAGCGAAGGCAGGATGGAAGGCCGCCTCATTCAAGTCATCGAGCGCGCGCAAAAGACCGTGGTGGGGCAATTCCACGCGGGCACGCGTTATAGCTACGTCATGCCTTTCGACCAGCGAATTCCATTCGAAATCGTAATTCCCGATGAAGGGGCGGTTCGCGAACCTCCCCGACGGCGCGACCGGCAATTCGGTGGGGAATCCGAAGGAAGGTCCGCTGTGGCGGCGGCCAGTGACCGCCTCAACGCCCGGGAACTCGACGGTCTGATCGTGGACGTGGAAATCACCAATTATCCTCGTCCTGCCGCGCTGCCTCGCGGGCGCGTCATCGAGGTGCTGGGGCGACGCGAGGAGTTCGGCGTGGATGTGGAGATCATGATTCGCAAGTTCCACCTCCCGCGCCGCTTCCCCGGCGATGTGCTGGCGGAGGCAGACGCCGCTCCGCAGTACATTCCCGAACGCGACCGCGAGGGCCGCCGCGATTTCCGCAGCCTGCCCATCGTCACCATCGACGGCGAAACAGCCAAGGATTTTGACGACGCGGTGTATGTCGAGCTGTTAGCTGGGGGCCATTACCTGCTGCAGGTTCACATCGCGGACGTGGCGCACTACGTCCGGCCGGGCTCGGCGCTCGACCGTGAGGCGCGACTGCGCGGCACGAGCGTTTATTTTCCGGACCGCGCCGTGCCCATGCTGCCGCTTGAACTCTCGAACGGCATCTGCAGCCTGAACCCACACGTGGATCGGCTGGTGATGTCCGCGCTCATGGAATTCGATTCCGAGGGACGCCTCGTGGAATACGAACTGCTTCCCGGTATCATCCGCAGCGCCGAACGGATGACTTATACCGCGGTGCGAGACATCCTGGCCGGTGAGCCCGGCGCCTGCCAGCGCTATGCCGCGCTCGCCGCCGAGTTCAAACGCATGGAGGAATTGGCGCGCCTGCTCGCTCGCCGTCGCGAGGAGCGCGGCTCAATCGACTTCGACTTGCCCGAACCCGAAATCGAGTTCGACGAACACGGCCGCATGACCGGCATTACACGCTCCGAGCGCAACTTCGCACACCGGATCATCGAGGAGTTCATGCTGGCGGCGAACGAGGCCGTGGCGTCGTATCTCGAGACGAGAGGCATTCCCTCGCTTTATCGCATCCACGAAAGACCGGACGCAAAAAAAGTGATCGAGTTCGAGGAGATCGCGGCCGGTTTCGGCTATTCGCTGGGCATCGAGTTGCCCGCCGCGCGCCG
>CAWIUZ010000102.1:0-12448 GCA_963838915.1 uncultured Acidobacteriota bacterium | reverse complement strand
GATCCGCCAACAGCCCGAAAACGAAAGCGCCCACCGGGCGCATCGCCAGCGTGATCGTAAGCGTTAAGGCGAGAGCGGGAATCGAGCGGCCAAAGTTCTTGGCCACCGCGGAGAGAACAAACACCACGACGAAGAAATCGAACGCATCGAGCGTCCAGCCGAGAAATCCTGCCGAGACAGCGTAGCGGGCGTTGTTGCGACTGTCCTGAAGATTCATGGTTTCCCACCAGCAAGCCGCGAAGACACCAAGGGAGCTAGAGCATTCGACATTCTACAACAGCTCTGCAATGATGCAGCGCAGCGCGAAGCTCTGTGGAGCCCGGGCGACTGCAGCTTCACCGATCACCGAGCTTCGCTCAGCGCCACCTACGATCCCTCCTGCCGCCTATTGGATGACTGTCTCGAGAATGCTCTGCAGCGGCACGTCCACCGGCCCGATGGGCTGCGGGTCGAACGCGGTCCGCACCACGACCAAATCAAGGGAAGGCACGACGAAGCAGCGATTGGTGGCAAAGCCCATCATCGCGAAAGCGTCCTTGGGCGCGTGGGGCCAAAGCGTGCCGGCGGTATTCACCCAAAAAGTAAATCCGTAGTCCTTATTAATGTCTTGTGAACTGCGCGTCGCGAGCTCGATCCACCCTTTGGGAACGATCTGTTTTCCCTCCCACGCGCCGCGGTGCAGCAGGAGATAGCCCAGGCGGGCGAAGTCGCGGGCGGAGAGGTGGAGTCCGCTGTGCGGGTTGGTGTGTGGGCCAAGGTTTCCGCCGCCTCCTTCCAGGTCCCAGCCGCCGTTCACGATGCCGATGGGCTGGAAGACCCGCGCCTTCATAAAATCGCCGATCTCCTGGCCGGTGACATGGAAGAAAATCAGGGAGAGGTGCGCGAAGGCGGCGTCCGAATAATCCCAGGCCTCGCCCGGGGCCGCATAAAGCCGCGCTGCCGATTCTCCAAAGCGGTTCGGCTGGCGTCCCAACGCGATTTCGAATTCGCCGCCTCCATCGCTGACCTGGAACCCTTCAATGCCGTGGTCTTCGCCGGGGATGCCGGAGGTCATGCTCAAGAGGTGGCGCAGCTTGATCTTTTCTTTGGCCGGGTCGCTCGGCGGGCCGCCTTCGGGGATGAACGAGTAGGCCGGGCTGTCGAGGTCAACTTGTGCATCGTGGGGAAGCGTGTGGTGGCGGCTGTCGTCGAAAAGCAAGCCGTAGGCAATGCCGGTGGCGGATTTCGTGCAAGACCAGAGGTCGAAGGTTGTCTGCGGCATGGCGTTGGCTCCCATCCATTCACGCACCAGGTAGCCGTGCCGGATCACCACGAGCTGCCAAGGCCCTCCGTAAAAAGTAAGATTCATGCGGCCCACCCTTGCCAGCTTCTCGGGATCCATACCGCCCAGCCTGCGGACTTCTTCGTCCGTCTTGCAGCGCCTCCAGCCGCCTGCTAACTCGGACGGCGGGTAGTAGGTTTCCGCCGATGGTGGTTCCTGTGCGCAGACTGCGCTGCCCGTGCCGGGTGGCCGCGCGCCGACCGCCAGAAGGCTGAGGATGAGACCGATGAAAGTAACCATAACTCTTTTCATAACCATCTGCTCCTTCGCTTGCCGGTGTGCAGCGGCTCTCTCGAACCAACCGTGCGGCAGAGGAATTTCCCAGGTAAATCTGTGAAGCCAGGCAGACATGCTACTACTGTTCGGATGTGTTTATGAGATAATCGCGACGGAAATTCGCCTGGTGCTTAATGGCATTAAACCCGAATTCCGAAGCTGAATTTGGCACTCCCGGGCCAACTCTTTGAATCTGAATTGCCTGCCTTGATAACCTCGAGAACTGAACGGGAGTTTGAATTCTTCCGAAGTAACCCCTCACCCGTCTCCGTCAGCTGACGGGCTGATGACTACGCCGGCTTCGGGACACCCTCTCCCCAAGGGAGAGGGCCGTGAGCGTTGATTGATTTCTGCCCTCTCCCGTGGGGAGAGGGTGGCGAGAGTAGCGAGCCGGGTGAGGGGTTTCTCCCCACAGAGCCTCGCAGCTTCGGAATTCGGACTAAAAAGGGGTATGTTACGTGGGGACCGGCAGGGCGGGGATGAAGCCCCGACCTTACGAGGACCGCGCAACTCCGGAGGTTCTTCGCTTCGCTCGGGATTGCAGCGCATGGGCTCAGGATGACTGCGAATAGGGTCAGGGTGCCAGATCCCAATTCTCGCAAAAGTTCGTCAGCAGCCCTCGGCCTGGTGGTGGTAGGTGTCCCAGCCTTTGTAATTGCTCAGGGCTTCGGCGACGGCGCTGCCGTAGTGGCTGCGGTTGACGGCCACGTGGTGCTCGTAGCCGTGCCGGCAGATGTGCTTCAGGAGCTTCTGCATTTGCGGCACCCTCACCACGCCGTAGCCGCCGAAGCTCTGCGGGCGGTCGCCCGTGATTTCACCCTCGCCCACGTAGGCGCGCAGCTTGCCGTTCAGATCGTCCGTCGAGACGCGGCAGTAGGTGAGCGGCCCGCTCTTCAATTTGCCCACCACCGTTCCGTAGGTATTGTTCTTCCCCACCGACCCGGCGATGATTTCCTGAAAATCCATTTTCACGTCTTCGAAGAAGTGCTTGGGCAGGTTCGAGCAGTGGAAGATCACGGCCTTGTCGGGGTCTTCGCCGTAATTGTTGTTCCAGTCCACGATGGCGCTGGGCTCGCCCGCGGCCAGTTGCAGGATATACATCGAGATCATGCCGATCATGTCCGACTCGCAGGCACTGGGCATCAGGTTGTTTGACATCATGCTCATGAGCGTGCAAGGCACCACGCCGAAAAACTCTTCCATGGCCGTCCAGCACTGCACCGAGGAGCCCACCAGTTCGTTCGCCGTGAGCCACTCGTCCACCACCAGTCCAAATTTCGCCATCTTCACCAGCGATGCCGAAGGCACCGTCTGCGTCGGAACATAACCCTGAATGGAGGCGATCTTCGCCTGCACTTTTTCCTCGTCGTCCTTCAGCCGCCCGATGCGGCCCAGCACTTCCGAGAGGTCGAGCGTCTCGACGCTGATGCCGTGGTTCTCCATCAACTTCTCGCTGAAGCGCACGGTGTTGAAGGCCGCCGGCCGCGCCCCGATCACCCCCACCCGCACGTTCTTGAGCCCTTTCACAATCCGGCAGGTGGCGGCAAAAGCCCTCAAGTCATCAGCAAAAACCGGCGTCGAAGGCGCCTCCGTGTGCAGCGAGGTGAGCGAGTAACGGATTCCATACTGCCACAAATTGTTGCACACCGACATCTTCCCGCAGAAACTGTCGCGGCGCGAGCTGACCAGCATTTTGCCCGGTTCATCCGGAAAGGCGTGGATCAGCACCGGCACGTCCAGCCCCGACATGCGAATCGAGTTGGCCACGCCCCGCTCGTCGCCGAAATTGGGCAGCGTCACCAGGATGCCGTCAATCTCGCCGGCATGCTGCTTGAACAAGGCCGCGCACTTGCGCGCCTCCTGAAGGGTCTCGACCGCGCCGTATTTCGTCTCTTCGGGAGTAAGGCATATACCCTTGTAACCCTGCTGCTCGAGAGTACGCAGAATTTCTTCCCGCCCGTCCCGAGCCAGAATCGCAGGAAAGAAACCGCGATTGCCGACGATGACGCCTAAAGTTGTTGCCATGGGAAACCTCCGTGCAATTTAGTCACGTCAGAGCCAGATTCGGATGTAATGGTTAAACCGTGGCCGATACTGGCCAGATTACGCAACTGCCAGATTGCTCCCTGGCGCAAGAGTCGTGGAATCGCGCACAAGGAGTTGGGGCTCGATCAAAAGCTCGTTTCCGGGGCCCACGGATTCACCTGACTCCGGAACCAGCGTTCGGAAGGCCAGTCGGCCGATCCGCTCGCGGGGGACATCAAGAGTGGTCAAGGCGGGCGCCATGAAATCCGATAGGTTGATGTTGTCGTGTCCCGTCACGGAAACGTCGCCGGGGATCTTCAACCCCAGTTCGCGAAGGGCCTTCATCACTCCGATGGCCATGAAATCGTTGGTGCAAACGATCGCCGTAGGCTTTGCCCCCGAAGCCAGGAGGCTGCGAGCGGCTTGCCTGCCCCCCTCGGCGCCGTCGCGTCCGGTGGCCGTCTCGAACTCGACCTCGCCCGCGTAGAGCTTCATCGTCTCCAGGAAGGCTTTCTGCCGCTCGTGCAAAGGCTGTAGGCCAGCATGGTGGCCGATGAACGCCATTCTGCGATGTCCGAGCGAGTACAGGTAAGTGACGACCTTGCGCATCCCGCTTTGGTAATTCACCTTGATCCTGGAAATGCAGCCCCCAGCCTCGCCCACGTCAAAGAGCACCACCGGAAGGTTCAATTCTCGCAGCTCTCGAAGCAGGGCCGGCTCCATTTCGGAGACGACCACTGCCAGCCCCGCCACGCGCCGTTCGATCATCAGGTGGACTTGCGCGACCAGCCGCCGCGGAATGTAGTTCGTATTAGCCACCGCGACCTCGTATCCGTGCCGGTTCGATTCATCTTCGAGGGCGCGAAAGATGTCCACAAAAAACGGATTCTCGAGATTCGAAACCACCATTCCCAGGGTCCGACTTTTGCGGCCAGCCAAAGCCCGCGCATTGCTGTTGGGGTAGTACCTGCACTTTTCGATCGCTTTCAACACCCGCAGCCGCGTCGAAGCCTTGATGGGGCCGTTGTCGTTCAAGACCCGGGATACTGTGGCCGTTGAAACCCTCGCCTGTTTAGCAACTTCGAGAAGTGTCATGGTCGGTTCCGTGAAAATAGACTGCCGCCGGCTAAGCAAATCGGCGCTCGAACCACCCCCCGATTCTACTGCGGATGCCCCCAATTTTGCGCGACTCCCTTTGAATGTCGCAGCCGTAACACCCGACCGTGAAGCACACGCCATGCCACGCGATTCGCCACACTTTCGCAGGGCGAAGGGCAAAGATTTGCCCAGATTCGCAGCAAGCGTGGTAACGGGAGCGAAGGTGCAAGCGCTTTCAATGGCTGTCCTGCGGAACTTTCCTTTGAATACAACTTGCGGAACACCCTAAGAGCCCGTCTCTCATACAAAATTCACTTGGCCCCCTACCATAGCACTCAGTCCTGCTTTAGGCAAGCACTATATTCGACAGTCGCCCGGCCCCCCCCTCGAGTCGCAAGTTTTTCCTAGAAATGACCCCGCGGACGGGGGTGCAAGTCAGCCGCCCGGGTGCGGCCTGGGCGCCGAGTTTGCGAGAGAACGAACGCCCCAATTCAGGGCGATTTTCGCCCGAAGAGGAATTACAGTGCCAGAAAAGCGGGTGATTTAGCCTCGCTATGTTGACATTGTAAGCGCTTGCAAGTATCCTGCCTTCGTTTTCAAGCTTCCCGCCCAATCGCCATATTGTTGGGATATACTGGTTTTGACGCGGGCGGGTGACAAAGAGTCCGGTCGAGGTTCGGATGCAGCCTGAATTAACGCGCTTTCGAGGCACGAGGCGCTTTGTGCTCCTGGCTTTTCTGGGTGCGGCCCTGCTCTTAACTGGGCCCGTCGGCTGCCGCGGGAGTGACAATACAATCGAAGGGCAGGTTCGCGTGACCAACGGCGGGCCTCTCCCCTCAGGCGTCACCGTCAAACTGGAGGTGGCGGAGAACATCGTCGTCGCCCAGAAGATGATAGACACCACGGGCAGATTTGCATTCCGCGATTTGACCGACAAGAACTATCAGATAATCGTCACTGCTGAGGGGTATCAGCCGGCCAGCGCTCAGGTAGACATGCAGTACGCTGCCAGCCGGTTTCCCACGATCTACTTGACTCCACTGGGGCCAAAGAAAACTGCGGCCGCTCCTTCGGAGAGCGCTACGGATCTGGCTGCACCGAAGAAAGCACGCAAAGAATACGAGCAGGGTCACGCTGCGCTCGGGGCGAAAGACTTTGGCAGCGCGCGCAGTCACTTTGAAAGGGCTATCGAGATGGACAAGTGCTACGCGCGGGCGCTGACGGAATTCGGAGTGGTGCTCACACTCGAAGGAGAGCTTTCTTCAGCGGAGAACTCATTCCAAAATGCAGTTCACTGCGACGGGGCGTTTCTGGAACCCTATCTTCAATTGGGAATCCTCCTGGATATGGAGAAGGAGTATGCACAGAGCGAATCCGTTCTGCAGCAAGGATTGCGCGTGGCGCCGGGCGACTGGCAACCTTACTACCGGCTGGGCATTGTCCAGCAACATGCGGGCAAGTACAAGGAGGCGGAGGAAGAGTACCTGAAGGCCATGTCCTTAAGTTCCGCCGTGCCCGCGGAAGTTCACATCCTGCTTGCCGACGCCTGTTTACAACAAAGGGAATACGACCAGGCTTATATTGAGGCGCAAACCTATCTCGGAACCGCTCCTGACGGGCCGCTGGCCAGCCAAGCCAGATCGATGCTTCAGCAGGTGGAATCGCTGCGCAAGCCCAACCCCTGAGCGGCGCCGCAAAAGCGGAAACTGGAATACGGAAAATAGAAACTGGTAACTGGAAATTGGAAAATGGGGAACAGCAAGTGCTTGGTTGGTTTAATGAGCGCAGTTTCGAGTGGCCCTCGGTAGTGCGGGGCTTTAGCTCCGCCGTCTATGGGTGCAGAGTTGGAAGGGCCTTTAGGCCCTGAAGCCAAGCCGCTTCAGGGGCTAAAGCCCCGTACTAGCTCGCGATACTAGCGGCGGGGCTGAAGCCCCGCCCTTCCGCTTGCGACGAATAAGTTCGCTTACTAATTCAGCTAAGCACTGGCCATCGCATTCGCGTGGCTCGGTGAGCGTTCGCCGACGAGATTCCACTGTCGAGTTTCCAGTTTCTGTTTTCCATTTTCCGTCTTGCCGTTTCCCGGCTGGCGATGCGAGGTGCAAAATGCGGCAAAAACTGGTTCACTTAAGTATCTTATTAATACTGGCGGCGGGAGTCGTACCGGCCCAGGACACCGGGCAGCATCGGCTGAATCAAGACGAGGTCTACAACCTGATCAAACAGGACAAGCAAAAGCCTGAGCTTATTGAAAAAACTTTACACGACCGGAGTGTAGATTTCGACCTCAATCCCGACATTGAAAAGAAGATGCGGAAGGCCGGAGCGGACGATCAGATTCTACAAGCCATCTGGGCGGCCGGCCCGACGGTCCGGAATTTCCAAGGTGCGGTCCTGACCAGCGCCACCGGCACCCCCCTGACCTCCACTTACAAGGAGGCCATGGGTTACAAGACACTGGAGCAGGCCTCCGATCCGGACACTAAGATTCGCATGGCGATGGAATTCGCTCAGACTTTTCCGGGCAGCAAGCTGTTGTCGTACGTCTTTACGCAGGCGGCGACCGCTTTGCAGCAAAAAGGCGACTACGCCGAGGCGGTGAAAACGGGGCGGAAAAGTCTGGCGATTGATGCCGATAACACCTATAGCTTGCTGATCGTCGCCACGTCGCTTTCCGAACCCAGCATGATTCGCAAGTCGACGGACAACGGCGAATGGGAACTTGCAGAAGCGGGGAGCGACGCGCAGAAGGCGCTCGACCTCTTGCCCCAGTTGCCGGCCCGGCCCGGTGAGACGCCCGAACAGTTTGCGGCGCGAAAGGCGGGCATCGAATCCACCGCCCACGCCGCTCTCGGCGCGGTCGCAATGCAGCAAGACAAGTACAACCAGGCCATCGAAGAATTCAAGAAAGCCATCTCGCTCTCCCAGCCTCCCAAGGCTTCGCTCTATTTCCGCCTTGGGGAAATCTACTCCAACGTCGGAGAAAAGCAGCAGGCGATCGAGGCCTTTTCGAGAGCTGCGGAATTAGGCAAGGGAACGGTAATCGAGACATACGCGACTCGAAGCTTGAAGGAACTCCAGCAGAATTGAAGCGGCGAAAGTATCAAACCGAAAGTCATCCCGAGCGAAGCGAAGGATCCCGGCAGTTCGAAGGTGTGAAAGAATCACGCTGTCATGCTGAGCGAAGCGAAGCATCTGCATTTATGGCCTTGAAAACAAACAAACGCAGATTCCTCGCTTCGCCCGGAATGACAGGGCTTGTCGATTTTTTCACGCGTTCTTCCTGCACTCGGGATGACACATCGAGTTCTTTCACGATTTCTCAGGCCGTGGGCTACCTGCTGGCGTCCGCCCGGCGGGCTGACTGATGCCATGAACTTATGAACAGGCGTCCACACTCGCACGCCGACGAGCCGAGTACTGCCCTGGTGAAATTTGGGCTGCCTGTGATTTCATTTGTCTTTGCAATGATTGCTGTCCTGGGAACCAGCACACTGGCACAGCGAGCCGACAATTCACCCCCGTCGGAGGAGGCGCGGCCCCGCGCCAGCCAGGAGGAACTGGAAACCTACCGCCACGCGCGCACGCTTATAGATTGGACATCGCGCCAGGTCAAAGACGCCCCCGAACTCTCCAAGCTGCGACCGGCCGGGAGGGAAGAATTGGCTCTGATTCTAAAGCGCGTGGGTGAACGAGCGGCCGAGATGATTGCCCAGTTCCGCAATATTGCCTGTGACGAGCGCGTGTACTCAGAATGGGAAGAGGGCAGTCCCATCGTCACCTGGCGCGAAATGGGTCCGAACGAGGTGACTCACCATTTCCTCTACATCATCATCCCCAGGCCGGCCGGCGACCCTCTCATATTCAAAGAGTACCGCACCGATCCCAAGGGACAACCCATCGAGCTTCGAAGCGTGGCCGACCTGCGATTGATCACCACCAACTTTACCGGCAGCTGGGCGTACTTTAACTCCTCCAATCAGCCCGAGAGCCGTTTTCGATACTTTGGAGACGAGCCCGTTCGAAAGCAGCCCTGCTACGTTGTGGGCTTCGCGCAAAGACCTGACGTCGCCCGGAACTTCACCACATTTGAGGCCGGCAATCACTCCGCCGTAATCCTGGTGCAAGGGCTTGCTTGGATCGACGAGAAATCATTCCATATCCTGAAGCTCGAGACATGGCTTCTCGCGCCGCGCAGCGATGTCGGGCTTGAAAGCCAAAACACAACTGTGAATTACTCGCCCGTCCTGCCGGCGGGTATGAAGAATGCTCTCTGGCTCCCCCACGAGGTAACCGTCGAGGTCCACTATCACAATGTGTTCATCCGTAATACACATCGTTATTCGGGATTCAAACTCTTCCAATCGCATGTAGTGATCACGCCGTGAGGACGAGCAGGATGCTGCAAACCCTTGGACGCTGTCATTCTGAGCGAAGCGAAGAATCTCCGCAGTTTCCTATTTCCTTTGGCCCAACGACCTTCGAACAACTGCACAGATCCTTCGCTTTGCTCAGGATGACACGTACCAAAATTCATCAGATCTTATGGCGCGGTGGGCTGTATGCTCAGGCTCGCGCTTCGGGCTGACTTCATCACCGGACTTGTGACTCAGGAAAGCAAAAAAAGCTTGAGCGTTTTTGACAGTGCACGGGGCTAGCAGTAGAATTCCGCCATGAACGAGAACTCTCAGGGCAGCCTGACCCCAAAGGCCCGCAGAACGCGCCCACGCGGCTGGCTTCGATCTGCTTTTCCCGGTTCAATCTTCTTCTTCCTCCTTGCTTGCTGTTTACCAACTCTACACTTCCCTCAAACAGAACCGAAAACGCTTACAGACCCCTATAGCCGAGGGGTTCT
Source organism: uncultured Acidobacteriota bacterium (assembly GCA_963838915.1). Taxonomy (GTDB): domain Bacteria; phylum Acidobacteriota; class Terriglobia; order UBA7540; family UBA7540; genus CAVROP01. Next base: position 2,876 of record CAWIUZ010000102.1, on the reverse strand, counting down.
TTTGCTGACCCAGCAGAAGTGGAAGGAAGCGGCGGAGGAATTCCAGCAGGCCATTCGAATCAAGCCCAGCAGCAGTCAGGCGTATGCGGGGCTAGGTGTGGCGCTGACGAGACTGGGGAATCCCAAGGACGCCGAGGAAGCCTTCAACCACGCGGTTCGTCTTGACCCTAAGAATGCGGAAGCCCATTACTATCTCGGACTGATTGCCGCGGATTCGCAGCGTTTGCCGGACGCTACTCAAGAACTGAAGTCTGCCGTCGAACTCCAGCCGGATTTTGAGCCGGCACGCCTGGCGCTGGCGCTCGCCCTCGAGGAAAACGGCCAGATCAAGGAGGCCATCGGAGAATACCAAACGGTTCTCGAGCGGAATCCGAAATCCGCCGACGCCCACAACGGCCTTGGGAACGCTTACGTCCAGAACAATGAAATCGCCGCCGGAATTGAAGAATATCGAAAAGCGGTCGAGTTGAAGCCGGATTTTTTCCGAGCCTACAACAATCTCGGCTCGACGCTGGCCAGCGTGGGGAAGTTCGACGAGGGCTACGCGGCGGTCCGGAAGGCCCTGGCCCTGCGTCCGGCAAGTTTCGAGGCGCATCTGAATATGGGGGTGATCCTGCGCGCCAAAGGCGACTCCAAGGGCGCGCTGGCGCACTTCGAGCGCGTTCTGTCGCTTCATCCCCCGGGGGCGGTCGCTTACCGCACTGAGTACGAGACTGCCCAAACCTACCGGCAAATGGGCGACCTCGCGAAAGCCGTACAGTGCCTCGAAGCGAGCCTGCGTTTAGCGCCGCAAATGGGCGAAGCCTATTACGCGCTGGGTCCCATCTTGAAAGACCTCGCCTCGAAATCACCGCACGCTTCCCCTGCGCCTGCCAACCCAGACGCCGAGAAATTCTACGCGGAAGGGAGCCGGAAGCTGCTCGAGGGGGATCTCGAAGGCGCAGTCCAGGCCCTCGAAGAAGCCCTGCGGGCCGACTTGGCCTACGCGCAAGCTCACAACCTGCTCGGATTCATCCTCGGCCAGCAGGGGAAGTTGCCGGACGCGATTGCGGAATTGAACCGGGCCGTATCCCTGGACCCTCAATCCAGTCCCGCGCGCTACAACCTGGGCGTTGCCCTGTGGTATGCCGGCCAGCGAACCGAAGCCGTCACGCAATTGAAGGAGGCCGTCAAACTGGATCCAGCTTCGGGCCCGGCCTACGCATTCTTGGGGATGGCCCTCGAGGATCTAGGGGACGCGGAGCATGCCTTGGACAACCTGGCCTGCGCACTGGCTCTTAACCCCAATGACTTCTCGGCTTACATGGATCAAGCCGTTATTCTATTGAAGAAGGGCGCGCTCGGGGCGGCGCTGCATCAATTCGAGGCGGCGCTTCGGCTGGAAACGCAGACTCCGGTACCCGCGAACGATCTGGCGGAAGCAATCTCCGAGCTCAAGCAGGCGGCCCAGGGAAAGGACGACCTGCCGGAAGTCCACTACGTGCTCGGTCACCTGCTGGGCCTCGAGGGTGCGAGCAAAGAGGCGGTGATCGGGGAGTTCGGGACGGCGATTCGGGAAGCGCCCGATTTCTATGAAGCCCATCTCGCACTGGGGCTGGTGTACGTCCAAGCCGACCAGGGTGCGCAAGCCATCGAAGAATTCCGCAAGGCCATTCAAGAGAAACCCGATTCCGCCGAAGCGCACGCCGACCTTGGCGCCGTGCTGACGGAGAGCGACCTGGATGAGGCGGTCAAGGAGCTTCAAGCCGCGGTGAAACTCAATCCCACCCTGGCAAGCGCCCACTACAATCTGGGAGTAGCCTACGGCCGGCAGGGAAACGTCGAGCAGGAAATCTCGGAGCTGCGTAAAGTCGTAACTATGGCCCCCCAGTCGGTGGATGCGCAGTACACCCTGGGCAAACTCCTGGTTGACCAGAAGAACCTCGAGGAAGCGCTCGTCCACCTCCGTGAAGCGGTGAAACTGGATCCGGAAAGGGGCGATGCGCACTACCAGATGGGCCTGGCCATGGGGCGACTGGGGCAAACCGAGGAAGCTGCCAAGGAATTCAAGCTTGGCCAGAAGTACAACGCGACGAAAACCAGGACCCAGTTTGCAGATTCCCAGTTCAGCCAGGCGGAAGAGGAATTGGCAATGGGGAAGACCGACGCCGCCATTGAACATCTCCAGACGGTCACTCGGCTCGAGCCCGACTCGGCCAGCGCGCATAAGGAGCTTGGCGAAGCTCTGCTCAAAAAGGGCGACTCCCAAGGCGCAGTCCGGGAATGGCGGGAAGCTGTGCGCCTGCAACCCGGCGATTCCGAGGCACGCTATACTCTGGGGAGGACCTTGCTCGACAACGCTGAACTGGACGCGTCGATCCAGCAGTTCGAGGAGGCGATCCGCCTCCGTCCCTCCTGGGCCGAGGCCTACAACTATCTGGGCGTAGCGCTCGTACGCAAGGGCGAGGCCCAGAAGGCCGTCACAACCTTCCAGCAAGCTCTCAAGCTCAATCCCCAGTACCGTGAGGCACAGGAGAACCTGGCCTCCACTCTCAAACAAATCGGTGCCTCGAAGCCGGGCACGGCGCGCTGAAACCAGTGTGGTGTCCCGGTTAAATATTTACAATCGATCCGCGGCCACCACCCCGGGCCCCTCCTCAGAGAACAGGGGAATCGCCCGGGTGACTCCCCTCCCTGGTAAGGAGGGGTAGGTGGTGTTGTAAAGAATCAGCCGGGACGCCACGCTAGCCTGGGTCTCTCGCCGCTTCGGAACCGGAGCGAAGGGGCTGAAGCCGCGCCCTCCCCTGCTGCTCGCCAGAAATCCAGGTTGGCAGCAACAGGGGCGGCACAGGCGTCCCGATGTTCTCCATCGGGACGTGTGCGCTAACCGAACTTTC
>CAWIUZ010000101.1:0-24737 GCA_963838915.1 uncultured Acidobacteriota bacterium | reverse complement strand
CACTCGCATGCGCCTGCGAGACGAACGCGACCGCTACCCGCGCTTTCACGAAATGCTCGAGGGCGAGCTGAAGATCAGCTCCTTTAACTACCAGCAGCTCACCAAGCGGATCGAGGGCAAGCCCGAAGAGCGAATTCTTTCTTACCTGATGCTGCGCTCGCTTAAGCAGGCCCGCTACTCGGAGGAGAACGTCGGCCACTTCGCGCTGGCAGCTCCGACCTATACCCATTTCACCTCGCCCATTCGCCGCTATCCGGATTTGATCGTGCATCGCATTCTGAAAGCTGCGCTCGCGCAGGAGCGAGGCGGTGCTCGCGTGGCTCCCACCCTCTCCCCCTTGGGGGAGAGGGTGGACCGCGCCGGCGTTTTCTCCAGCCGGGGCGGGCCGAGTGAGGGGGTCGCGAAGTTGGCGCCCGCCAAGCAGGTATTGGATGTTGCCACTCCGCTTTTGCCCGAGCGGAATACTCGCGGGACACACGCGCTACAGCTTCCGGGTGCGGCCTTTGTCGCTCAAGAAGAGCTGCACGCCCTGGGGCTCGAAACTTCCGAATCGGAGCGCCGCGCCGCCGAGGCCGAGCGCGAACTGATCGAATGGAAGAAGGTTTCATTTATGGCGCAGCACGTAGGCGATGAGTTCGAAGCGCTCATCATCAACCTGATCAAACACGGGTTTTTCGTGGAGCTGACCGACCTCTTTGTGGAGGGATTTGTCCCGCTCTCGAGCCTCGAAGACGACTACTACATTTACCGCGAACGCCTGCGCGCCATCGTCGGCGAGCACTCGAAGCGCACCTTCCGCCTGGGGCAACGAATCCGCGTGTGTCTGGTGCGGATCGACAGGGCGGAGAATAAGCTTGAGTTCTCGGTGGCGGAAGAAGTGTAACCGTGCCGCATGGACCAACGGCCGGAGAGACGGCCCGCTCCCGTGGGGAGAGGGTGTCCGACGACGGCGCCTTTTCCAGCCGTCGCCCGAAGGGTGAGGGGTTACTTGCGGTCCACACCAATCACACGCATGCCGGTGGTCCTTTTGAGCGTGCGGAACCTCCACTCACGGCTCCCATAAACTTGCGCCTGCAAAGCCGATTTGCAGAGCACTCTTGATTGGCTCCGCACGAGGCGGCCCATACCCTGCGGACGGAGGATGGCGCAGAAAACTAACCCCTCACCCGTCTCGCTCCGGCTGACGAAACCGCCGGCAGCGGGACACCCTCTCCCGTGGGGAGGGGGCTGTTCATATGAATAGGTGTGGCGGCATCAATTGAAACTTTTCTCCGCAAATCGGCGCGCAACGGGTATTATTCCTCTTTGGACTCTCACTCTCAAATAGGACTCTATTGACGCTGTGACCATCGACGAACAACTTGCTTACCTTACCAAAGGCGCGGAGGAGACGATCCGCGTGGAAGAACTCAAGGCCAAGCTCGAGCGCGCGGCGCGGACCGGAAAGCCGCTGCACATCAAGGTTGGATTCGATCCAACCGCGCCGGACATTCATCTGGGCCACACGGTGGTGATCCGCAAGATGAAACATTTCCAGGATCTCGGCCACACCGTGGTCTTTCTGATCGGCGATTTTACCGGCATGATCGGCGACCCCTCCGGCCAGAACGTGACCCGCCCACCCTTGACGCCTGAGCAGGTGGCGGCCAATGCCGAGACTTACAGAAAGCAGGTCTTTAAGATCCTCAGTCCCGAGAAGACAGTCGTGGACTTCAACAGCCGCTGGCTGGGCGCGCTCAAGGGACGAGACTGGATCACGCTTTGTTCCAAGTACACAGTGGCGCGCATGCTCGAGCGCGACGACTTCTCGAAACGCTTCAAGGAGCAACGCCCAATCGCCATTCACGAGCTTCTTTATCCCTTGGCTCAAGCTTATGACTCCGTGGCGCTTGAAACCGATGTGGAGTTGGGCGGCACCGATCAGAAATTCAATCTCCTGGTGGGGCGCACCATCCAGCAGGAATACGGCCTGGAATCGCAAGTCATCATGACCATGCCGCTGCTCGAGGGGCTCGACGGCGTGCAGAAGATGTCGAAGTCGCTCGGCAATTACGTGGGCATCAACGAGCCGCCCGGCGAGATGTTCGGCAAGCTGATGTCTATTTCCGATGACTTGATGTGGCGGTATTACCTGCTGTTAACGGATATGACGACAGCACAGATCGAGGAGCTTAAACAAGGTGTGGGTTCGGGCAAGGAGCACCCCCTCGACGTAAAGAAGGCCTTGGCACGCCGCATCATCACGGACTTCCACGACGCAGAAGCCGCCGCGCAGGCGCAGCGGGACTTCGAAGCCCGGTTCAGGGACAAAGGGCTTCCGTCAGTGATCGAGGAGATTTCCTATCACGTGCCCGGCAAGCAGAAACTCTTTCGCCTGCTGGTAGGTCTGAAGCTCTTCCCATCAAATGCCGAAGCCCAGCGAAAGATCAAAGAAGGCGCTGTTGCTATGGCGACGGGCGACTCGAAGCAACCGGACTGGAAACGGCTCACCGACCCCACGTGGGAGTTCGATCCGAGTCAATACTCCGAGGTCATTTTTCGGATCGGTACGCGACCGCCGGTGAAAGTCGTGTTTGGTGCTTGATGCAGCGTTTCAAGATCATTGTCGAAAAGCATCGGGACGGCTACGTGGCCTACTCAAGCGGTGTCCGGGGCGTGATAATTGGAGAAGGCGACACGTATGAGGCAGCGCTTGCCGATGTCAAGTCGGCTATTCGGTTTCACGTCGAGAGCTTTGGAGCAGAGGCGCCGCAAAACCAGCCCCCAGCGCCGAAGGCAGGCGTCAAGTAGCGCAGACCTGCTGCTCAAGGCCTGCGGCTTCTATCTTGCTTAACAACCGCAGACCTTGGAACGAGGTCTGCGCCACCCTCTCATGCGCTTTATCATTCTGATCAATCCTAATGCGGGCCGGGGCAAGGCGCGTTTGGTATTGCGAGAGGCGCTCGAGGTGGTGCGGCGCGAGGGCATCGCCGCTGACGTCCAGGAGAGCCGCGACCGGGCGCACCTGCTTGCATTAGCTCGCCGGGCCGCGGCTGAGAAACCCGATGCCGTCGTTTCGGTCGGCGGTGATGGGACTCAGCACTACGTCCTGAACGGAATAATGGGGAGTGAGGTTCCCCTGGGGATTATTCCTTGCGGAAGCGGGAATGATCTCGCCAAGGGCCTGGGAATACCGGTGCGAGCACGCGCTGCGGCGGAAGTGCTGTGCGTGGGCAACACTCGCCGCGTCGATCTGGGGCGAACGGGAAACACGGTTTTCAGTTGCATTGCCGGAGCAGGTTTCGATTCCGTGGTGACCCGGTACGCCAACGAGCGAGTCCGCCGGCTGAAAGGCTCCCTGGCGTATGGCTGGTCAATCCTACGCTCGCTCGAGAACTATCGTCCGGAACCGCTTGAGATCGTTTCCGACGTGCAGAAATTCTCCGGCCAAGTCATCTTTGCGGTGGTAGGCAACAACGTCTCCTACGGTGGAGGAATTCATCTGACTCCGCGCGCCCGGCTTGATGACGGCTTGTTGGATGTTTGCATTGTGCCTTACATGGGGAAATGGGAACTTCTGAGTTGGGTGCCCAGCGCCTATCGCGGGCAACACCTCCGGCATCCGCGTATTATCTACTTTCAAACCTCCAAAGTCTCCTTGAGCAGCCCCTCCCGCCTGGAACTTTTCGGAGACGGCGAATTCATACAGGAGCTCCCGGCGACGATTGAAATTGTTCCGCGTGTGTTATCCGTGATTGTGCCGAAACTTATGAGCGGCGCAACTCCCAGTAGGCCTTAAATTAGCCACGAAACCTGGGCGGCGAATGCCCGAAGGGCATTAAGATGATTAGCCGTAGGTGGAACCTACGGGTCAATAGCCATCAGCTGCAATTACTGTCGACCCTGAAGGGGTCGAACAGGGGTCCCATCAACCCCTTCGGGGTTGGTTAACTCTCGCCACTCCCGTCTTCCGTAGGTCTCACCTACGGCTAATCACATTGGGTCCCTCCGGGACCCAAAACGCGCCTAAGCGCTTTTCAGCTACGTTGAGGGCGTGTGATTGGCTCGGCGACACATTTGCCGGGCTAAGAACTGGGCGGGGGAATCGTCAGGTTGATGACTACTTTCCAGCGCGTGTCGAAGGAAGTGACCTGCCGGGTCTCGGAAGCGACGCCTTTGAACTTCGCTTGAATTTCGAAATCGTGGTGGGGGTCGAGATCGGTGAATTGGTATTGCCCATTCTCATCCGCGTAGATAGCCAATGTCTTGCCCGTCTGAAGATCCTTGAGCGTCACCTCAGCGCCGCCAATAGTTTTCTCAGCCGGGTCCTGCACCTGCCCCGTCACGGTTTTGGTGGTGGGGGCTTTATTCTTCTTCGCAGCCAGACCGGAGGCGGGCAGGAAACAGGCTGCCGCGAGCAAGCAACACAGGACGGAACGGTGCAATGGCTGCGGCACCGCTCGGCTCAACCAAACCGGCAGAGAGCTGCAGGCAGGATCCAACGGTATACGAGCGCTCAAATCACCACGCCTCCTCTTCCTCTTCTTCCTCACTTGAGAGTGCTTCCAACTCGACGGGATCCGTGTTCACCACTTGCAGTTCCACTCCACATTCCGGACAATCCACCGTCTGTCCTTCTTCCACGTCGTCATCGATGTCAATTGCGGTCCGGCATTCGGGACAATTGGCCATAGTTCACCCCCGGCATCGTATCTATCCAGCAAAGAAAAGTCTAGATCATTTACCAAAACGATGTCCAGCGGTTCGCGAATGGCCTTTCGGAAGTTCGAGCAATTGGCTCTTCCCATTCCGCGCACTGAGTATTACGCTGACAGAGTCTGAATTCTTTCCCCGAGCACGTAGCGCTGACCTTTAGAGCCTGCCCTGACCAACGCGAAGGGTCAGCATCCACCAACTGCCGACCTAAAGGTCGGCGCTACGAGCGACATTGAGGTACCGAATGAAGAACCACTACAGATTTGCGACCTTGGCGGTTTCACGCCGGGCAATCGCCCTGTCCCGTGACCGGAGCTGTGGATACTCCTATCTATCAGGCCACGACTTTCGCAGCCGCCGACTCCGACGAGATGGCCGCCGTCTATGGCGGAGAGAAGCCCGGCTATATGTACACACGTTACGGCAATCCCACCCTCCACGCGCTCGAAGAAAAGCTGGCGGCGCTCGAGTGCGGCGAAGCCGCCCAGGTTTTTTCCTCCGGGATGGCGGCCGTTACCTCGGCAATCCTGGGATACGTCCGGGCGGGCGACCACGTGGTTGCGGCGCGTTCGCTTTACGGAGCCGCGTATGACTTTCTCAACAAAATGTTCCCGAGCCTGGGCGGGTCCGCGACTTTTGTTCAATCTACGCGGGTCGAGGATTATGAAAAAACGATTCGGCCCAACACCAAGTTGATCTATTTTGAAACCCCCAGCAATCCCGTACTGGAGATTCTCGATATTAAGGCCCTCGCTCAACTGGCGCGCGCGCACGGCATCCCTTCCATGATCGACAACACTTTTGCCTCGCCCGTGCTCCAGCAGCCTCTCAAGCTGGGCGTCACGGTGGCAGTGCACGCCGCCACCAAGTACTTGTGCGGCCACGGCGACGCCATGGCGGGGGCGGTGGTCGGCCCCAAAGATTACATTCGCCGGCTCAACCAGGAAGTGCTTCGCGACTTCGGCGGATGCCTCAGCCCGTTCAATGCCTGGCTGATCCTGCGTGGCACCCACACTCTCCACCTGCGCTTGCCTTTTCAATCCTCGAATGCGCACAAGATTGCGGACTTCCTTTCCCACCACCCCCAGGTGGAACACGTGAACTACCCTGGCTTGCCGGGCCATCCCGGTCACGACATCGCCAAGAAGCAAATGACGGCATTCGGCGCCATGCTGAGCTTTGAAGCGAAAGGGGGCTACGAGGGCGGAAAGAAGGTCATGGATGGCGTTAAGATTTTCACGCGCGCGGCGAGCCTCGGCGACACACGCTCGCTGATCGTTCATTCCGCTTCCACGAGCCATCGGGCAGTCCCCCGCGAACAGCGGCTGGCCATCGGCATTACCGACGGCCTGGTGCGGGTCTCGGTGGGCGTGGAAGCAGTCGAAGATCTGATCGAGGATCTCGATCAGGCGCTGGCTGCGATACAGTGATTGCCGTCCCGCCTTCGCGCCTAGGGCAACTTCAAACGCGACCCGGTCGAGCTTCACGGTTTAAGATTGTGCGTCCAGGTTGACTGCTACCGCCTCCTGCGGCTGGCGGCTCTGCCGCTCTGTCTTGCGGAAAGGCTTAGCCTTTCCGGGGAGGGCCTCAAGTCTTGCTCCGAGGTTGAGGCTGCGCCTGGACCGGCGAGGCGCAGCCTCGCCAAAAACTCGGTGGTGGGATGGGCGCGGGCCCGGAAAGGCAGAGCCTTTCCGCAAGACGGGGCGGCAAAGCCGCACATGGCCAGCCAGCAAAATGTGGAAACTCAAGCGGGCAACCACAAGGATTGCCCCTACGATGGTGCAATGATTTTGCCGACCACAGCCGCCGCAAATTCTTCCGTGGTGCTGGTGCCGCCCAGGTCGGGGGTGCGGAAGCGGCGCTCGCCCGTGACTCTCCTGAGAGCATCCAGCATGCGCGCGCCCGCTTCCGGTTCACCGAGATGCTCCACCATCAGCGCCGCCGCCCATATGGCGGCAATGGGGTTGGCGATGCCGCGTCCTGCGATGTCGGGGGCGCTGCCGTGCACGGGTTCAAACATGGCAGGACCGAGGCGCTCCGCCGGATTCAGGTTGGCGCTGGCCGCGAGGCCGAGGCTGCCTTGCAAGGCGCCGCCCAAGTCCGTAAGGATATCCGCAAACAGGTTTGAGCCCACCACCACGTCCAGACTCTCCGGGTGAGTGATCATGCGAGCGGCGAGCGCATCGACGTGGTAATTTGCGACGTGGACTTCGGGATAATCCCTGGCAAGCTCGCGCAGCACTTCGTCCCATAAGACCATGGTATAGGCCATGGCGTTTGACTTGGTGGCGCTGGCCAAGCGCTTACGGGGACGGAGGCGTGCCTGCTCGAAAGCATAACGAATCACACGCTCCACGCCTTTGCGCGTGAAAATGGACTGCTGCACGGCGATTTCGTCAGGCGTGCCCTGCTTAAACCTGCCTCCCACTCCACAGTACTCGCCTTCGGTGTTTTCACGAACGAAGAGCATCCGAATGTCGTCGGCGCTCTTTCCGCGCAGCGGCGGTTCAAGGCCTGGAAGGATCTCAATGGGACGCAAATTGATATACAGGTCAAACCCGAAGCGAATGCGCAGCAGAAGTTGGCGCAGTGATATGTGATCGGGAACCGTGGGATGGCCGATGGCGCCCAGCAGAATGGCGTCGAAGGGGCGAAGCCGCTCGAGCCCTTCCTCCGGCATCATCCGGCCGGTGCGAAGATAGTACTCGCAGCCCCACTCGAACTCCTCGAAGGACAAGCTGAAACGCCCGGCGGATGCGCCCGCGGCCGCATGCAAGACTTTCACAGCGGCAGGGACTACTTCTTTACCGATCCCGTCACCGGGAATAAGGGCGATGCGGTAGTTCTTGTTAGCCATGGAAGATTCCTTAGCTCGGAGGCCCCGAAGGGGCCGAAGGTCATTAGCCGTGGGTGAAACCCACGGGAAGGGCCGCCCAGTGAAGTTCGACCCCTGCGGGGTCGAACGTCCTTTTCGCTCCCTGTCCGTAGGTTTCACCTACGGCTAATGATCTTGTTCCCCTTTGGGGAACCTCTCGTGTCCTCCGGCGCAGTCTTTGCAACTTCCTCAAAGCAGCGCAAGTCTCAAGCTTAAATAGTGTACAATCTTATGCTCTCGGAGCAGTACATTCTTTGACGACGGGGTGAGGGCAAGCCCGACCCCTAGACGCGCGAATCCAACTGGTAGAGGCGGTTCGCGAACCGCCCTACTTTCCACGGATGTGAGGCTGAGAACATTGAGGTCCGGACTATTCAGAGCGATTCTCACCGATAGTCATTTCTGGTTGCCGGTGGTCGTGTTGATTTTTGGCGTTGTACTTCTCATTTACCTCCACTGAGAGGGTACCAGCCTGCTCACCAAAACTGACGCTTCAATTTCCGCCGGCGCGCGCTCGATGCACGGAGTGGGGGTGATTTCCGGCCTCGCGGCGGGCGTGTGGCTGGGCGGGGCGGAAGCCCCGACCAAGCTCGTGATCGTAGGAGTCTCGCCCTTTGTCATCTCGCTTGCCATGGTCGTCGGTGTGTTCGTTGCGCGCTGGACGCTTCCCACCGTTCTGAAAGGCACGGGATACGTCTTCGACGACCTCAGGGCAAGAATCCACCTGGTAATCTGGGCGATCCTCGCGGGCGCGCTTTGGGCGGTGGCCAATACGCTTACGGTTTTCGCCATCCGTGACGTGGGGTTGTCAGTGGCCTTCCCGTTATGGAACATCAACAGCCTGGTGGGCTTGTTCTGGGGATGGTTCTTGTTCAACGAATTGCGCGGGGCCGGCGTCCGCCAGGGGTCGAAGGTCCTGGGCGGCGCGTCGGCAATCGTGGTTGGAGCTTGTTTGCTGGCTTATGCCACAGCACAGCCTGGCGCGGGAATGCCACATCGCGCCACCGCCGGCGTGCTCGCAGCGCTGGGCGCAGGACTCCTCTGGGGGACGATGTACATCCCTTATCGCAAGGCTTACATCAGCGGCATGAACCCGCTCTCCTTTGTGACGGTTTTCACAGTCGGTGAACTCTTCACCATGTCGGCGCTGGCGCTGATTTTTCGCGGTGGCCTGAGTCCCCTCCTAAAGGAACTTGCCCAGGCGCGCGTAGCGCTGTTCTGGCTCTTCCTGGGAGGATTCTGCTGGGTGGTGGGAGATCTTTTTCAGCAATACGCGGCGAAATATATCGGCATCGGGCGTGGCATTCCACTATCGAATACTAACCAGCTTTGGGGTCTCGCGTGGGGCGCACTGGTTTTCGGAGAACTGAGCGGCAAGAGCGGAGCCGCGCAGGGGCTTATCATTGCCGGCTCGGCCACGATGATCCTAGGAGCAGTGGCCATCGGCCTGGCCGAGGCGCCCGCCTCTGAACAGGAATCGTGGCGGGCCAGTCAAAGGCGCGAAGAGGAGCGCTATCAACTCGTCGCTGAGCCCTCAAAGACTTCGGCGCAAGGAGAGGCAACAGAACGCCGCGCGGGCCGGCGTTGGTGGGACGTTCCTATTGTCGCGATCGCAGCGGGAATCTTCTTCTTGCTGGCAAGGGGAGCGCATCGCCCGCCCATGGCGATAAATCTCTTGTGGACGTCCCTTCTCGCCTTCGCTATGCTGGGTTTCCTTTTCGTCTGTGGTTGGGTGCTTTGGAAGCGCACCAGGTTTTTGTAGCGCCCGGCGCCTAAGTGAGTCGTCCACGCACCGCTGTCATTCCGAGCGCAGCGAGGAATCTCGCTCTGCCTCGGGACAGTCCAGACGGGAAGAACCAGTGCGAGATTCTTCGCTTCGCTCAGAATGACAACGTTGAACGAGGCTTGTATAAAAGAAATAACCGGCAATAAGGAGTGAAAATGACGAAGCAGTATTGGCTCTTGGCAGTTCTGCCCTTGGCGTTGTTCTGCGCTTCGGCGAGTGCGCAAACCGTTGCCCCTAAGCTCATCGACTGCCACGTTCACTATAACGGTGATCCGGAATTCATTCACAAACTGGTCGCCAAGCTGGAATCTGTGGACGGGCTGGCATTCCTCCTGGTACGTCACGACGATCTGGCCACGGCGAAGCCCTTGATGGACCAAGCTCCCAACCGGCTGATCGGATTTGGCAACATCGATCTGGACGATCCGCGCGCCGTGGAGTATGTGGATGAGTTCCACGCGGCAGGATTTCGCGGTCTGGGCGAACTGGAAACTCCGCTCAAGCAGTTCTACGATCCCAGCTATTGGCCAATTTACGAGCGAGCCGAAAAGTACGGGATGATTATCCTGTTCCACACCGGAATCGTGATGCGCACAAATCCCAATATCCCGGTTGATGTGAGCATCGAACGGATGCGCGTAACCACCCTGGACGGAATCGCGCGGCATTTCCCGGGAATCACCCTCATCGGCGCGCACCTGGGCAACCCGGACTACGCCTGGGCTGGAGAGTTGGCCCGCTGGCATCCCAATCTCTTTTTCGACCTTTCGGGCTCAACCCTGATCAAAACCCAGAACTTTTACACCTTCTTCAATTCCATCTTCTGGTGGTCCGGAGTGGAGAGCCCGCACACTCCCAAATCCGGTGGGAATGCCTTCGAAAAGGTCGTGTTCGGGTCCGATGTGTTCGGCGGCGACTTGGAGGAGTTTGACCTGGCGCTGGCTCGCTACCACAAGATGCTCGACGCCTGTGCGGTTCCGAAGTCGGCACAAGACAACATTTTCGCGGGGACGATGTGGCGAATACTGCAGAAGCAGTGACGACTGACAGGTGATGAGCAGGTGAATTCTGCAAAAGCCGTGACGAGCGACAAGTGACGAGCAGAACAGCGCCGACGACTGACAATTGGAAATAGAACAGCGGCGCATCATGCCGCGCCATCACGCCACCGGGGTAAGCATGTCATTCTGAGCGAAGACTTCATGATCCTTCGGCTCACCACTGTGCATGAAAATGGCTCTTTGGAGGTAACTCCTGTATTTTCAACAAAAGCTTCCGCCATTTTCATAGCAGCGAAGAATCCCGATAGTTGTTTTCCAGTCAGGTACGCGACCGACGAACTGCGGAGATTCTTCGCTTCGCTCAGAATAACAGACAGAGAAGGCGAGTCGCAGCCCTTCCGGCTCGTCACTTGTCACTCATTACTGCCCTTAGAATATTTCGAATCTTTCCTGCTGCACGGCGGCGTCACTCTTCACGATGACGTCTTTATGGGTCAGGGACTCGAGTTCCGAAAGCAGCGCGCCATCGCGGGATTTGAGGACCTTGGCCACTTCAGGATTCACCCGCAGGGTCATGACCTTGCCCTCGATCTGGCCGACCATGGTTCGAGCCTCCGCCATAATCTCATAAGCAACCGTCGTAGGGGACTTCACCCACCCTGACCCGGAGCAATAGTTGCAGCGCTCGCACAGCGTTCTTTCCAAGGACTGCTTGACGCGTTTCCTGGTGATGGCCACCAGGCCAAAATCGTGGAAGGCGATGACCTTGGTGGGCGCCCGGTCTTTGCGCAGCGCCTCCTCGAGCACCTGCGTCACCTTAGCGCGGTTCTTGCGCTCGTCCATGTCGATGAAATCGACGACGATAATGCCGCCCAGATCGCGCAAGCGAACCTGCCGGACGATCTCGTTGACGGCCTCGAAGTTGGTTTTCAGAATGGTGTCTTCCAGCCTGTTTGTCTTGCCTACGTATTTGCCGGTATTGACGTCAATGGCCACCAGGGCCTCGGTCTGGTTTATGACGATATACCCACCGGACTTGAGCCACACCTTAGGCTTCAGCGCCTTCTCGATTTCCGGCTGGACTCCGAACTCCTCGAAGATGGGTGTCTCGCGGCTGTAAAGCTTGACCTTGCCGATCAAAGTAGGCTGGCTGTGATTTACAAAATCCAACACCCGCTCGTACTGAAGTTCACTGTCCACGCGCACACTTTTGAAATCGGGAGTGAGCGTATCGCGCAGCACGCGCTGCACCAGGTCAAGATCACGATGGACCAGTGCAGGGGCCTTGGCGCGCTCCGTTTTGCTTTTGATCTCATTCCAGAGAGTGGAGAGGAATTTGAGGTCCCTTTTCAGCTCTTCCTCGTCGCGGCCCTGGCCGGCGGTGCGCACAATGAACCCGCCCGTCAAGGAGCCTTTGTTTTCGAGGATGATATTCCTCAAACGGAAGCGCTCTTCTTCCGATGCGATCTTCCGCGACACGCCGATGTGTTCGACCGTGGGCATGTAGACCAGGTAACGGCCGGGCAGGGCGACGTGAGAAGTAATGCGCGCGCCCTTCGTGCCCAGCGGTTCTTTGGAGATCTGTACAAGGATCTCCTGGCCTTCTTTCAGCAGCTTCGAAATCTGGACCGGCTGATTGTTGCCGGGCCGCGGCTCCCACTTGGACTCGCCACGACCCTGCTGACCCTGATAGCCCGGCCCTCGACGCCCTCTCCTGCCACGCCGGGGTGCGAATCGTGGCCGTTGGTGGGGCTCCCGCAGGGTATATGCTGACTCAGTGGGCGCCCCGGGAGGCTCAACTGCTGCGGGCGGGACCTGCGTTTCCTGGCCGGACACGGGGGGAAGTTCGGCGACAGTTTCGGCGGATTCAGAAGTCTCGGAAACGGATTCAGCCTGAGTTTCTTCCTTGAACTCTGCGGCACTGGCAGGCAGCGCAGACTCTTCCGCGATCTCCTCTCCGTCCGTGCTGCCGGTTTCCGCTCCAGCTTCATCTTCCCCTTCAACAGGCTGAACTTTTGTGTCCAATGAAGGCGCGGAAGGCCCGAGCCCGATTCTCTCTTCGGCATTCCCTGCTGCTCCCTCTTCCACGCTTGCCTCGGATTCCTCGCTTACGGTCGTGGGGACTTCCTCGGCTGTTCGCGAGCCGGCTTCCGCGGCGCCTGCCGTTTCGAGGGAAGGTACTGCGTCCTGCCCGGATTCCAAAACCGCGAGAGCTGGAACGGCAACTTCTGAAGTTGCATCGATAACCTGCCCTGATCCGTCCGGCGCCGGAGGAGGAACGGCCAGCACCGGGCTGACGGCTGCCGATGTGGGTGGTTGGGGAGAAACCTCGGTTTCCAGTTGGTCATCCGGGGCGCCGCTTGCCTCAGGCAGCATCGGCTCCGGGATCGCGAGCTCTTCGCCGGTTATCTCCGCGGTATTCGCGCCTTCAGCTTGGTCGAAAGCCTCGCCCTCTTCCGCCCCAGCAGGGACGGCCTCTTGGGGCTCAGGCGCGACGTGGCCGTACTTCGCCAGAGATTCTCCCGGCAGAAGCTCAAACCTCTGAGGAGCAGGCTCATCCTGCCGCGGGACGAACTTGTGCTCCACGTGGCAATGCTCGCCGAACTTTCGTCCCCGATGCCGCATGCGCCGGCCGCGCGGCTCAAAGCGATTGTACTCGTGCGTTTCGCCCGAGGGTCCGGGTGGGACAGGGGTTGGGGCCACGGGGGTAACGACCGCCGCGTCAGACGTGGTTAATTCGGCGGGTTGACCCTCAGGCTCTTGGGCAGCCGCGGCCGGCACCTGAGTGGCCGCAACCGGGACTTGGGGCGTTGTCTCCTGAGCCCCGGCCTCAGCGGGTGGCGCAGCCGCCGGCGCTGCCTGAGCCTGTCCTGCGTCAAAGCTGACGGCATTCGCTTCCGCCTCTTCGAGAACCTTGTCGTAATCTTCCTGGTCCTCGAAGAAGAAATCCGAAACGTAGAGGAAAGCATCTCTGTCCAACCCGATGTCCACGAATGCGGATTGCATCCCAGGAAGCACCCGGCTGACACGGCCTTTATAGATTCCTCCGACCAAACCGACATCGGTATCTCGCTCAAAATACACTTCCACCAACTGGTCGTCTTCCACGACGGCCAATTTCGTCTCGTGAGGAGACGAAGAGATATACATCTCCTTTGACATGAAAACTCCTTTTCAGGGCCGGCGGGGGATCCATCCGTTGGTTATCACGCTGCTCGAGCGCCATCGAAGCGCGCGGTAGCGCCGACCTTCAGAGCCTGCCCTGAGCACCGCGAAGGGTCGGCATTTGCCGTGCTGACCTAGAGGTCAGCGCTACTCCGTCAGGTCAGCGCTACCGTCAGCGTTCTACGGGGATCAACCCTCAGCTTCCCTGCCCGGTCCCTTCAATGAGCTTTGCAGCTCCTCGGCGGTTGGACCGGGCTCAATCAATCTCGTGGTTCCAATGTCGCGCCTGGAAGCGCGCCGCACTGCGGACCCGCCGTTTCCGCTACCCACTGGCCCGAATGCAGCCAGTTCCAAAATCAATATCGAGCCCCCGATATTCGTCATCCCTGCCGAAGCAGGGATCCGGATTCTTCACGATTCCCAGCGACCCCCGTTTTGCAGGGGCGACGATCACGCGAGCCTCTTGTGTGCTCGGCTGGGGCACTACCCGCGTCATACGGAACGTGCCTAATTCACAAATCGCCTTGCCCGGACGTTCATAGCCACGCCCAGGCCAAGGAAAGTAAACAACAGGGAAGATCCACCCTGGCTCATAAGCGGCAGCGGAATACCCGTCACTGGGAAGAGCCCGATCATCATCCCCGTGTTGATGGCAACCTGGAAAAACAATACCGACGCCAGCCCCACCGGCAGAAACGCCCCGGCACGGTCCGGCGCCATTTGCGCCCCGTCGAGCAGACGGAGCAACATCGCAAAATAGAGTAGCAAAACGATCAGCGTACCGACGAATCCCTGCTCCTCTGCGAAGGCGGCGAAAATAGCATCTGCCTGCGAGACAGGGATGAAGCCCAGATGACTTTGGGTGCCATTTCCAATGCCTTTTCCCCGAAGGCCGCCTGAGCCGATAGCAATCTTGGTTTGGGTGACTTGGTAACTTGTGCCTTGCATGTTTTGAGAAGGGTGAAAGAAGGTCATGAACCTATCGCGCTGATAGGGCCGGAGGAAATGCCATCCCACCGGCAGGCACAGAACCCCTAAGAGCAGAAGCACCCCGACCTGCCGCCATTGAATGCCCGCCAGTAAGATACCGGCGCCGAGAATCGCGAAAAATGTCAAGGCGGTACCGAGGTCGGGTTCTAAGGCCACCAGGACTGCCGGCACTGCCGCCACCAATCCCAGTTTGACCAAGTCGCCCCAGGTAGCGGACTTACCTCGCCTTTCGGCAAAGTAGGCCGCTACACAGAATATTATAACCAATTTGACTATCTCTGACACTTGGAAAGTTAGTCCGGCAAACCGCAGCCACCGCTTGGTCTTGGCGATGGCATGGCCGGCCACCAGCAGTTCTCCCAGGACAAGCACGGACAAGATGTAGAGCCAGGGAGTTTGTTCCAAAAGGAAGTGGTAGTCGAGATGGCTAATGACTAGCGCCAGAACGATGCTGAGGATCAGCCAGTAGATCTGCTTTTTGTATTGGCCTTGGAGGGCACCGTGCTCCGTGGTGCTGTAAATCTCGATGACCCCGATGATGGCGATAGCAACAGCCAGCGCCAGCAACAGCCAATCAACATCGCGAAATCGAAGCTTTTTGGTCATACTTCAGTGAACGGCTGTGCCGACCGCCGCTGGGGGAATCTGTACCTCACCGGCTTTACTCATCATCCGGTCGGGGTTCTGCGCTGGCGCCACCAGGGGTTTCTGCCCATTCTTCTTGTCGAAGTAGGCTTTAATCACCTCGCGCGCCACGGGCACCGCTACGGTCGAGTGTCCGCCATGCAACACCAGAGCCGCCACCACGATCTCAGGTCGGCTGGCCGGGGCAAAACCGACGAACCAGGCGTTGGTCTTGAAGTTTGCGTTCTGCGCCGACTTCATGAGGTCCACGCTGGCCACCTGGGCGGTTCCAGTTTTGCCGCCAATGTCAATGCCAGGGCAGCGAGCCTCGATGCCTGTCCCTCCATCCTCATTGACGACACCCCACATACCACGCTTGACGACGTCGAGTGTACTGTCAGCGAGCGGAAAACTCTGCGCCGATTCGTCCGGCGGATCAACGCCGAGCGCCAGTAGTTGGTCTTTAAAGGCGAGATGCGGCCGGCAAAAGACTCCGTCCGAGGCGACGGTGCCAATCATGCGCGCGAGCTGCAAAGGCGTTACCACCACCGCGCCCTGCCCGATGGCAACAGACATGGTTTCGCCCGCATACCATTTATGCTTGAAGACCTTCTCGACCCATCCCGGGGTGGGAATCAGTCCCGGCGCCTCGCCCGGCAAATCGATGCCGGTGCGCGAGCCCAGGCCCAAGCGCTTGGCGAAATAGGCGATCTTCTCTATTCCCAGGAGTTTCCCGAGGGTGTAGAAGTAGACGTCGCAGGAAACCGTAATTGCACGTTGCAAGTCGACGTGGCCATGCGACTTGTACTTCTCAATCCCGTCGTGGTAAACGTGTCCATAGATTTCGACTTGACCCGAGCAATTCAAGCTAAAGTCTGGCTGGACTGTCCCGGTCTCGAGGGCGGCGGTGGCAGTGACAATCTTGAAGACCGAACCCGGCGCCAGTTGCGCCTGGATGGCCTTATTCATCATGGGCTTCAAGGGATCGTCGGCGAGTTTCTGCCATTCCTCGCGGTCGATCCGCTTGGCGAATTCGTTGGGGTCAAAGGAGGGGTGGCTGACCATAGCCAGCACCTCGCCCGTCCGCGGATCAAGCGCCACGACGGCGCCGGGCATCTCACCCAAGGCGGCTTCCGCCACCATCTGCAAATCCAGGTCGATGGTAAGCCGCAGGTCGTTTCCGGGCGTGGCGTTGATCGAAGTGAGCGAGCCCATTTCCTCGCCGCGGCTATTCACGATGACCCGCCTCAAACCGTCCTGTCCAGAAAGTATCTGGTCGTATTCACGCTCGATTCCAAACTTGCCTGCCACGTCGCCGGGGCGATAAGGAGAACCAGCCTTGGCGATCATATCCTCGGAAACTTCTCCCACGTAACCGAGAGTTGCCGCTGCTACTTCTTTCCGCGGGTACAGACGCTGCTGAACCTGGATCAGATCCAACTCCGGGTATTCGAGGCGATGCGACTCCACAAAGGCGATGTCATCCAGAGTTGCCGACTGCTTCAGAACAATGGGTTGGAAGCGCGGCAGTCGCGCCGTGTGCTCCATCAAGCGCTGCAGTTCGTCAGGGTCGAGATCCAGGCCGCGCCTTATTCCTACCAAGCGTTCAGGAGATAGAGTAGACGTGTTCTCGCGCATCAGCAGCACACTGAAGGCGGGAAAATTGTCCGCCAGCACGCGCCCCTCGCGGTCCAGAATCCGCCCGCGCGGCGCAATCACCGGTAGGTTGCGCACCCGATTACGTTCAGCTTGATCCAGGTAAAGGCTATGCTGGCCGATCTGTATTCGCCAGTATCCAACCAGCAGCCCGAGGAAGGTCACAGCGATAGCGTATTGGAAAAAAGCGATCTTCCAGGCAGGAAGCCGCTCGTGCTCCGGAAATCGAACTTCCATTTACTTGAAACCGCCGGGGTGAGACACAAAGGCGCGTTGAGCCTGCCTCGAAAATCCAACCTGGTGGCGCAACCCGCTGGCGCTGCCTCGTGCGCCCCGGCGACCTACTTAGCTTACCGAATCAGCAAAATACCACATCAAGGGGGTGCAATTCAAGGCAATTACTCAATCTCCAATCCGTCCTTGACCGCACCCGCCGTAGGGGGACGGCTTGCCGTCCCCGCATTTCTGCTGGCCCCGACGAGGGTAGGGCAAGCCCTAGCCCTACACCGCCCGGGTCCAGCCGAGCGAGCCGAAACTAGAGCTTGTGTAGCCGACGCCCTGTCGCTGCCCCGGCATCGTTCTGCGGCTCAGTTTCCAGCCCTCAGCTTTCAGCCTTAAGCCTTTTGCCTTTACCCTTTAGCTTTCACCCTTCGCTCGAACTGCCGATCTGCCCACCTGCCTACCTGCCGATTTGCCCGTGCAAGTGCTCCGCTTTCCACCGCATGGCAGCGTAGATGCGTGCCCGCCCGCTCGGGTGGTCGTAAAAGATGATTTCCTCGAGGGGGCCGGGATTCAGCTTGCGGTAATCCGCGAGTTTCAAATCGACCTCGGCTTCGGCATCGGGCAACTGTGCGGCGTTCAGCCCGAAAATGTCCGCTTCGTATTCTTCGATTCGCGAGTAGCTGTTGTTTATGGGTGTGAGCACGAAGAAGAAGGCCAAGAGAAGAAAAGCAAAAAGCGGCAACGCGGCCAAGTCTCCGGCCGAGTGGGCCCGCCACTTCTCGCCCCAGCGCTTTAATGCCCACTCGGAACTTCTGCCCAGAAAAGCGAACGCCAGAACCACGATGATGCCTGCGAACATCAGGCCCTTGTAAGCGTGGTGCATGACGTAGTGACCCATTTCGTGGCCCATCACCGACTCGATCTCGGCCACGGAACAGCGCTTCAGCAGGTTGTCGTTCAGGACGATGCGCTCCGTGCCCAGAAAACCGATGACGAAGGCGCTGATGCGCGTGGACTGCCGCGAAGCATCCTGCACGTACACATCCTTGGCGGAGATGCCGTTTGCACGAGCCATGCTGAGAATCGGATCGCGAATCGCCGGATCTTCGAGCCGTGTGTACTTGTTGAAAAGCGGAGCTGCAAACACCGGCGCGATCAGGGCGAAGAACATCAGGAAGACGAGACTCGTGGCCGCGCCCCAGATCCACCAGGTCCCCGGCAGGCGGCGCACGATGCCGTAAAGCGCCATCATGAGCAGCCCGCCAAAAACCACTCCTACGCCGAGTCCTTTCAATTGATCGCCTAGCCAGGGGCCGAAGGTCTGCGTCGCCAGACCATATTTGTGTTCGCGGAAGTAGCCTTCATAAACACCGAGAGGGAAGATGAGTAGTGAGGTCACCACCAGAAACTCGGTCCAATAAACGAATGTGTGGATCGGCGTGAAACGCGTGACGCGTTCCGCCCAGTCGCGCATACGCGCTGACCAACCTGTCGCCAGAAGCAGAATGAAGACCAACGATGAAGCCAGGAAGTCCCATAAAATAAGCCAGTACCCACCCTCGAAGTACGCGTCGGATTGGGCTCTCTTGTCCGGCGGCACTTTGGCCAGGTAAGCGTTGGTTGCGGCCACGGGGTCAAAATGCTCGGCAGTGGTTGCGGCAGAGGTTGCGCCAGTTTGCGCGAGCGGCGGCGTCCCTTGTCCTTTGACGAAAGCGGCCAACGCCAGCACAGTAGCTACCGCGAAGAACGTTAGTAGTGCGCTTCTCCGAGCCATGAATTCCTCCCTGGTTCAGTCGTCATTCCCGTCAATCCGGCCGTAGGGGCGGTTCGCGAACCGCCCCTACACTCCACCGCCGGATTCCACATGGTCTATCCGCGAATCATTGGCGGGGTGGGCAGCAAGTCGGCAGGGCAACCGGCAAAAACGCAGAGTGCAACCCGATCCCCTCGGCGGACCAGCGCTGCTCTTCATGATGGCGATAACATTTTTCTGGCTTAGAACTTCTGAGCTTACATCTAGGCAAGCATGAGGCGCTCGCCCTTTGGTTCTGGGACAGGGTCGCCGAATTCCGTGGCGGTATCAATCCACAATCGGATGGCCTGATTGGCGTTCTCGAGGGCCGCTTGCTGCGTGCTGCCATGGGCCATGCATCCGGGCAGCTCCGGGACTTCGGCAATGAAGGCTTGGTCCTCAGCGCTCCAGTAGATTATGACTTCATATTTATACATGTCTACCCCTCGGCGCCCCCAAGCCCGTAACGCAAAATGGCTTGCCGGACCTGACGCACCTGGTACACCTTGGCCTTATTTCCTTCACGCTGAAGGTTGATCAGTTCTCTCACACCGGATCGCCTGAATACGTGGTGGCTGCCCCGAATCCGTTCCTCGAACCCCAGCCAGCCGAGCAATTGCCTCAACTCATCGAAGTCGATGTTCGCATCGGACCTCCCGTGGAGGATGCGAAGTCGGAGTTCGTCGAACCTGCCCACATGTACTAATCTATCATAAGTGGCACTCTCGAACCCGGCCGATCTCAGCACCCGGCGGCCTGGTGGTGGTAGGTGTCCCAGCCTTTGTAATTGCTCAGGGCTTCGGCGACGGCCGCGCCGTAGTGGCTGCGGTTGACGGCCACGTGGTGCTCGTAACCGTGTTGGCAGATGTGTTTCAAGAGCTTCTGCATTTGCGGCACCCTCACCACGCCATAGCCGCCGAAGCTCTGCGGGCGGTCGCCCGTGATTTCACCCTCGCCCATGTAAGCGCGCAGCTTGCCGTTCAGATCGTCCGTCGAGACGCGGCAGTAGGTGAGCGGCCCGCTCTTCAATTTGCCCACCACCGTTCCGTAGGTATTGTTCTTCCCCACCGACCCGGCGATGATTTCCTGAAAATCCATTTTCACGTCTTCGAAGAAGTGCTTGGGCAGGTTCGAGCAGTGGAAGATCACGGCCTTGTCGGGGTCTTCGCCGTAATTGTTGTTCCAGTCCACGATGGCGCTGGGCTCGCCCGCGGCCAGTTGCAGGATATACATCGAGATCATGCCGATCATATCCGACTCGCAGGCGCTGGGCATCAGGTTGTTCGACATCATGCTCATCAGCGTGCAAGGCACGACGCCGAAAAACTCTTCCATGGCCGTCCAGCACTGCACCGAGGAGCCCACCAGTTCGTTCGCCGTGAGCCACTCGTCCACCACCAGTCCAAATTTCGCCATCTTCACCAGCGATGCCGAAGGCACCGTCTGCGTCGGAACATAGCCTTGAATGGAGGCGATTTTCGCCTGCACCTTTTCCTCGTCGTCCTTCAGCCGCCCGATGCGGCCCAGTACTTCCGAGAGGTCGAGCGTCTCGACGCTGATGCCGTGGTTCTCCATCAGCTTCTCGCTGAAGCGCACGGTGTTGAAGGCCGCCGGCCGCGCCCCGATCACCCCCACCCGCACGTTCTTGAGCCCTTTCACAATCCGGCAGGTGGCGGCAAAAGCCCTCAAGTCATCAGCAAAAAGCGGCGTCGAAGGCGCCTCCGTGTGCAGCGAGGTGAGCGAGTAACGGATTCCATACTGCCACAGGTTGTTGCACACCGACATCTTCCCGCAGAAACTGTCGCGCCGCGAGCTGACCAGCATTTTGCCGGGGTCATCCGGGAAGGCATGGATCAGCACCGGCACGTCCAGACCCGACATGCGAATCGAGTTGGCCACGCCCCGCTCGTCGCCGAAATTGGGCAGCGTGACCAGGATGCCGTCAATCTCCTCGGCGTGCTGCTTGAAAAGGTCGGCGCACTTGCGCGCTTCCTGAAGGGTCTCGACCGCGCCGTATTTCGTCTCTTCGGGAGTAAGGCATATACCCTTGTAACCCTGCTGCTCGAGAGTACGCAGAATTTCTTCGCGCCCGTCGCGAGCCAGAATCGCAGGAAAGAAACCGCGATTGCCGACGATGACGCCTAAAGTTGTTGCCATGGGAAACCTCCTGAACACGGTCTTTTACAGTGGAAATTCTAGCAGGAATCGGGAGTGGTGAATAGTGAATCGTGAAAAGAACTGCGGGGCTCACTTGCTGGGTCGAGAGTCACGTCAGTCCCGCGAAAGCGGGAATCCACCGGGGTGACAATGGACCACCGCTTTCGCGGGGGCGACGAAGTGAGCGCTTAGTTGTGCTAATAAGCGCAATTATTCTGAGTCCTGGAGGGGCGGGGCTTTAGCCCCGCCGACGCAGAGCCGTGATGGCAGGCGCTCATGGCATAGAGGCCCTTTCGGCGGAGCGCTGGCCTTTAGGCCAGCATCTGCCGACCCTTCGCTTCACTCAGGGCAGGCTCTAAAGGTCGGCGCTACCAGTCAAAGCAGGACACTACCTCCCGGGTCAGAAACTGCATTGAAGACGTGTAGGGGTAGGGCTTGCCCGACCCGGTTCATTCGGGGACGGCAAGCCGTCCCCCTACGAGCGAGTAAAGAAGGGGCGTCGTTTTCATGGTTTCAGGGTGCTCGTCACTCGTCACTTGTCACTCGTCGCTGCTTTATCGGAACCGATCGAGGATGGGGAAGAAGATCAAACTGAGGGCCACGTTGACCAGAACGGAACTGGCCCGATCGAGCGGCACGAAAGGCGGTGGGGATTCCAGCAAGGCGTGCTGAAGGGCCGTCATACAAAGATCGTGGATTACAACAAGAGATGCGGTGGCGACACAGCGGGCAAAAAGCGTTTCAAAGTTGAATCGCATGGCAGCGGAGGCAGCCAGATATCCCACCACCGCCTTCGCCATTCCGAACATGCCGAGATATCCATGCGACAGCGCGTCCTGCAGCAAGCCCAGAACCGAGCCTAGAGCGATACCGAAAATCTGGTTCTGGCGAATCAGAGTGAAATACACCGTGACGAGCAAGGGGAAGTCCATCAGTCCCGCCACCGGGATCACAACCGGCAAGACAGTCTGGAGCAAGAGCGCAGCCAGCACGCTGACCGCAAGGGTAACGTAATGGACTCGAAAAGCTTCGACTTCTCGCTCGGGAACTACGGGCATGGTCCTTTCAGCCTATCAGATGGACGGAGGGTGTGGGAACTGGTCACCTGAAACGTGGCGACGGGGTCTAATTCCGAGCGGCCGTCCAAGGAAATGAAACCCGCCTGCAACGTCACTCCCGCGAAAGCGGGAGTCCATTGTTGGTCCAGGACGCAATGGATTCCCGCTTTCGCGAGAATGACGTGAACCTCGAGGAATGACACCGTTAAATGAGGCCGATCACGGACGGCCGTTTGAGGCTTGCTGTTGTGTAGAATTGGGCTTCTGAACCACCAGCACGGTTTCGAGGCGGCTCAAATCCACCGCCGGCTTCACTTCCACGTTCTTATAGATACCGCCCGCGCTGGTTTGTACGACGATTCCTACGCGAAGGCCCTTGGGGTAAATCTGGTCGAGTCCCGAAGTCAGAACCGTCTCGCCAAAAGTGACGGGCTCTTCGTTCATGATATAGCGGATCAAACAGAGGTCCTGGCTATCGCCCTTCAGCACGCCCTGCACACGCGTTTTCTCGAGCATGACGCCTACTCCGCTCGAGGGATCGGAGAGCAGCAGCACCTGGGCAGAGCGTGGAAAGACGGCAATCGTCTTGCCGACGACGCCTTCCGGAGTAATCACGGCGAGGTCTGAAGTCAAGCCGGCATCGACGCCCTTGTCAATAAAAACGGCGTTCGAGTTCTCGCCCGGACTGGAAGCGATCACTTCTGCAGCCACAGTCTGAAAGGGAAGCTGGTTCTTGAATTCCAGCACGGTGCGCAACCGGCCGGACTCCGCCGCCTGTTCGGAGAGTTGCAGGATTTGCGACTCCGCCGAGGCAAGCTGCACGCGAAGCTGCTGATTCTCCTGTTGAGCGTGCGAGAGGTTTCGATAGGTCCGCCATGCCCCCACGGAGAGATCCGTTATACCGTGCATCGAACGTTGGAACGGATCGACCGCGGCCACTGCCCAGACGCGGATAAGCCGGAACGTCATGGTTGCGAGTGATTTGTATGGAAAGAAGCAGAAGTTGTGCAACCAGGACCCCGGCAAGCACAACCGTCGGACGGTGGCGCGCGATGAAAGCCTGCACGTTCGGGCCGTCCCGCGCGACGGATTGGCCGGCCGCTACCGGTTCCGTGGTGTTGGGATCAAACGTCATTCTATTGCAACTCGCCGCAGAAGATTAAAATCCGTGAGCATTCTGCCCGTCCCCAAGACTACCGAAGCCAAGGGGTCTTCGGCAATGGAAACCGGCAAACCGGTTTCCTCACGAATTCTCTTGTCAAGGTTCTTGAGCAGAGCTTCCGCCACCCGTCAGCACAATGCCGCGATCGGAAATATCCGCGGAGAGTTCCGGCGGCGTGCGCTCGAGAGCCACCCGGATGGCGTTCAGGATTGTCGCTACGCACTCGGAGAGTGAGTCACGAATCTCCGAATCGTCGATGGTAATCGTCTTCGGGATGCCCTCCAACAGATGGCGTCCCTTGATTTCCATGGTGAGGGGATTCTCAAGCGGATAAGCGGAACCGACCTCGATCTTGATCTGCTCGGCCGTGCGCTCGCCGATCAGCAAGTTATACTTGCGCTTAAGATAAGCGGTCACCGCCTCATCCATCTCGTTTCCAGCCACGCGCACCGAGCGCGCATAGACAATGCCGGAGAGCGAGATCACAGCGATGTCCGTGGTGCCGCCGCCAATATCCACAATCATGCTGCCGGAGGGTTCGGTGATGGGCAGGCCAGCGCCGATCGCCGCCATCATCGCCTGCTCGACCAGGAACACTTCGCTGGCGCGGGCGCGCATGGCGGAGTCCTGCACGGCGCGCTTCTCCACCTGAGTAATCTCCGAAGGCACACCGATGACAATCCGTGGGTGCACGAACATCTTGCGGTTGTGCGCCTTCTGGATGAAGTAGTTGAGCATCTTCTCAGTAACTTTGAAGTCCGCGATGACGCCGTCTTTGAGGGGGCGGATAGCGACAATGTTTCCAGGCGTGCGCCCCAGCATATCTTTGGCTTCGCGTCCCACCGCCTCGATGTCGCCGTTGATCTTGTTGAGAGCGACAATCGAGGGCTCGTTGACCACTATACCCTTGCCGCGCGCGAACACCAGAGTGTTGGCGGTGCCAAGGTCAATCGCGAGATCGGAGGAGAAAACGCTGAACAACGAACGTACATTCATAGATCAATCTCAAACCGCCTCCTTAGTGTGGGCAATAACTGAAAACCCTAAGGAGATATGAAATGGAGAACAAGACGCAAAAGTGCACTGCTCAAGGCCGCGCGCCGCCTTTCGCTTCCGGGCCCGTGAATCTCGTCTGCTGATCGCGCTCACCTCTCCGGCTGGACGAGACTTATGGCAGGATGCTCGGCAAGCCTGCCGTGATAACGAGGCCGCGATCTCGCAGACTCAACGTCGCCACAAATCATTGCTGCACAACTTGTTATGTCACCGCTGCGCGACTAAAATTGCCCGCCCGCAGTTTCGAGCCACCGCTGCCGGAAACGCATCACAGAGCGAAGTGTTTCACGCTGCGTGATTTCGCGCTCGCCGGATTACAGCTTGCTTATTCTTGTCCAAACCTTCCGTAGGGTCAAGGGAATTCAAGGTGAATGCCGGCTGAGAGGGCTACAGCAGCAAAGTCCAGCGAGGGCTGTGACCGCGCGGGTCAGGAACAGGGGCTAAATGTCCAAACTAGGTCCGAGCGTCGGGACCACTCTGCAGGCAGCAATACGTGGC
>CAWIUZ010000100.1:0-15078 GCA_963838915.1 uncultured Acidobacteriota bacterium | reverse complement strand
GAATGGAGTGACTACTCCGACGGCAAACGGTGGGTGCGGTGGGCCGAGTATTCTGCACTGAAGAACAAGCTCCTGTGACCTCGGATCGAACAAAGAAGGCCTGCGCCGTTCTGCGGAAGTCCAAATTCAGAAGTACCGGAGCCGCTTCCCCCCGGATCGGCTCCGGCACTCACGAGAACCCAACCCGGTGGTTGCCGGGCTGAATCCCTGAACTGTGGCTCATCGCTTCATAAGGCGATGTCCTCCACTTATTGGGATAGTGCAGAAGACTTGCATATCGTTTCACTGAAATATTGGTGATCAGCAGAGTAAAAGCAATCCTGAGAAAAGTGAGCGTTGTTCTCTCCGCGATCACCGTCCCGCTTTTCGCTGGAGCAGGGTTGGACTGTCCGGTAGTGGACAGTGAAATCCTCATCCGAACATTCCTTTGTCTCTAAGAGCAGCTGCGTGTCGTATCATTCTGTTCCGTTTCAATGACTTGCAGCCTGATCGCGATTGGCGCGGAAGTTGCCACTACTTCTTGTGATGGATATCGCCCGTCCGGAGTTCAAACAACAGAAACGTAAGCGGCAGATCGCAGTGTCGGCTGTGGTCATCGTGGTCGTCGCCGCTTTGACAATCGCGGTGTACCGTCTCCGGCCGGCGGCGCCAACAGTAGAGCGCGGCACCGTGTGGACCGATTCGGTGAGGAGGGGTCCCATGCTGCGCCAGGTGCGCGGGGTGGGCTCTCTGGTCCCCTCCCAGGAAGCGGTTCTGCAGATTCCTGCTGAGACCGAAGCGACGGTGGTGCGGATTCGCATGCTTCCCGGCTCGCTGGTAAAGGCCGACACTGGCGCCGTCGTCGCTCATGCCCGTCGGCTGCCGGGCACCCGGAAATCATGAAAATGCGCAGAGGGTCGTGGAGTGCGGAGCGAAGCTGCCGCCCTGGACAGTTAGCGAACGGCGGTAGCTCGCGCTACCGCACTCCACGGCGACTTCGGCACAAGCCGCTTCACGGCGGCCCGGAATCACCCGAGGCGGTAATCTCCGGATCCAGTTTCCGGGCCCGTTCCAGCGCGCGATCCGCACCGTCGCGGTCGCCAGATCTGGCCAGAGCCAGGCTTAAATCGAAATAAGCCCGCGCGTCGTCGGGATTCAAGTCGATGGCCGAGCGAAACTGAGCAACCGCGCTCTTCACGTCTCCCAGCTTCAGGAGAGCCCCGCCGAGGTTGGTATGGGCCTGAGCTGAGTCTGGCCAAAACGCTAAAGCGGCGTGAAAAGCCGTGCAAGCCGCGTTGAGGTCGCCGTTTTCAAGCGCCTGCATGCCCTGGTTGTATTGAGTTACAGCTTGTGCATAAGCAACGCTCGAGCGGTGGAGCCGCTCGACTTCCGCGAACGCCTTTGCGGATTCCGCATGGTTGCCCCTCTGCTCGAGCGTTCGGCCAAGAATGTAATATGCCTGGCCGTTGTTTGGCTGAAGGGAAATCGAATGGCGCAGCTCTCGTTCCGCCTCCTCCAGTCGCCCTAAGCGGAACAGCGTAAATCCCAACTGGTAGTGGACGTCCGTACTCGTGTCGGCTGATTTCGCAGCGGCTCGCAAGACTTCGAGCCCGCTTTCGAAATCGCCGGTCTGTCGCAGGGCGATTCCCCAGTTCAACTGCGCATCGGCCCAATTAGGTTCGAGTTGCGCGGCCGTGCGAAACTCGCTGATTGCACCTGCTAAATCACCGCTTTCCTCGAGTCCCCCGCCGAGCAGAAAGTGAGCGTGCGCATCCCGGGGCAGAAGTTCGACCGCCCTCCGCTCCGTCGAAAGTGCTTCCTCGTGCCGGCCCTCTTCTCCCAGCACGGCGCCCAGGTGCATTTGCGCCTCCGCGCTTCCCTTGCCGGCGGCGATGCGAAACTCGTACTCGGCCTCTTCGAGTTCGTGCTTCTTCCACAAGGCCGAGCCCAGGTTCAGTCGAGCAGGGATGAAATCGGGCCCGATCGCGATGGCGTGGCGAAATGCCTCGATCGAATTGTCCAGTTCGCCTTCTGCGGCAAGAAGTTCGCCGAGGTTGTTTTGCGCTTCCGCGTATTGCGGATTGAACTCCAGAGCGGCGCGGAACTCTGCCTCCGCTTGCGCATTGATCCCTTGCTTCTCCAACGCCAAACCCAGGCTGTTGTGCGCTTCCGGGTATTCAGGGTTTTGCTTTATGGCATCGCGGAATTGTTCCTGAGCGGCGTCGATATCGTTCTTCTCCAAAAGCGCCATGCCCAGGTTAAAATGAGCCTCCGGCCAAAACGGGCGTGCGGCCAATACCTCTCGAAACTCCGCTACGGCCTCGTCCAACTTCTGCTCGCGCGCGAGTACGATGGCCAGATCCTCGCGCGCTTCGAGCGACCCTGAACTGGCTTTGACCGCCCCGCGAAACTCCACTTCGGCCAAACTCAAGTTGCCACGCTCCAGGGCATCCAAGCCCCCCGCCAGGTAGCATCCCGGCCCTCGTGTTTCCTCTTGTTCCTGAGCCCAGACGGACGGAACAGTGAAAGCCACCGCGGCTGCCAGTGACATTACCGAGAAGGCCCTTGTTGAAGTAAATCGCTTGTATTTCATTGCCCTGATAAGTGCTTGCCGGCATTGCGCCGGCTCATCGCTGACTCGGGAAAATAGTACCGTGTTTCGCCAGTCGATATCAAGGTCCGCGGAATAGTCGTGGAGGCTCAGCGTGTTGTGTCTCAATAATTCGCGATAAAAGTCGAGACGGTTCGGCCACGCGTCAGCAGCCCCGTCAGGGGCGCCATAGAGTAGCCCAGGACGTGAGCCCTGGGTTGGACGGCTCTCACCCCGCCTGCGGCACCCCTCTCCCGCCCGAGCGGGAGAGGGGGCGGGGGTGAGGGAGGGCCGCGCAACCCACGGCTTGCGCCGTGGGCTACCCGCTGACGCCCGCTCCGCGGGCTGAGATATTAAACGAGCTTCTGAACCACGACGCTAGAGGCGGCTTTACGCATCACTTGATGCGCTAATCTCGCCGCTAGGAATCCGAACTGAGACACTACCCTCTCGCGAATGGGCTTGACTTTTTGTCACAGTGCAACATAGTATCAGTTTCGAATATCGGACATTAGGGCTTATTCGTTCCAAAAGTGAATATGACCAAACTGGGGGCGCTGTTTGGTTGTCCTGCGACAACCCGCACATTCTCTCAGGAGGATTTCGATGGAAAAGGTTGGGCGGTGGCTGGCAAACCTCGCAGTCGGCGTGTCGGTGGTGGCGGTCATACTAACTTTGCCAGGTTTGCTGCAGGCGCAGGCGACGGGCACCGTGAGCGGGTACGTTAAGGATTCGAGCGGTGCAGTCGTCCCGCAGGCTAAAGTGACGGCGACGCTCGTGCAGCATGGTACCACCTACCCTGGCGAAACCAACGCGGAAGGCTTCTACAATTTCCCTGCCCTGGACCCCGGCGAATATACGATTACGGTCGAGAAACAAGGGTTCGAACGCAACATTCAGAATGGCTTGTCGCTTAGCGTGGGACAGAATCTGCGCGTCGACGTGACGCTGACTGTAGGAACCGTAACAGAAGCCGTCAGCGTGACCAGCCAGGCGCCCCTGGTTGACACGACCTCCCAAACCGTGTCCAGCTTGGTGGACGATCGCCGGATCGTGGATCTGCCGCTGAATGGCCGCAATGTGATGAGCCTGGCGGAACTGGTTCCCGGCATTCTCGGTGTGGTCGCGCCTGAATCGCTGGTCAATGCCCGGGCGGGACCGTTGATGGACTCCAATGGCGGCCGCCAGAACATGAATCTCTACACTTTTGACGGCTCGTTCTTCAACAACCCCTCGCGCAATACGGGAATGAACTATCCTCCCCCCGATGCCATTCAGGAATTCCGCCTTTTGACTTCCAACTTCGATGCGGAATACGGGCGCAATGCCGGAGCCCAAGCTATGGTTGTCACACGCGCCGGAACAAACGACATTCATGGCGATGTTTGGGAATTCCTGCGCAATAACGATCTGAACGCTCGAAACTTCTTCGCCGCCACGGTGCCGGCCATTAAGGAGAACCAATACGGCGGAGCGGTGGGCGGACCCATCAAGCGAGACAAGGCGTATTTCTTTGGTTCGTATCAAGGTTTGCGTAACCGGCCCGAGGGGGTGTCGAACGAAACACTGGTCCCTTCGGCAGCCGAGCGCGCAGGCGACTTTACGGACCTGTTACCGGGTACGGTTCTTTCCAACCCGACGAACCCCAATACGGGCGTGCCCTACACGACGCCGTCGGGCGCACCTTGTGTGGCTAACAACATTATTGATCCGAGTTGCATTACCACCCCTTCAAAGAACCTGCTCAGTTACGTGCCGGAAAGTGCTACCGGGAGCGTGACTGCTTTGGGCGCCAGCCCGGTCAACAATGAAATGTACCTGGGCCGAATTGACCTTAACTTGAGCTCGAAGCAGACTGTTTTTGGGCACGTCTACGTGAATCACAACTGGTCAGAGGATCCGTTTACGGGGAGTAATCTCGCGGGCTACAATAGCGCGGTTACTCCGGAGGAGACGGTCAGCATCGCGATCAACGAGACCTATACTTTCCGTCCCGATCTGGTGAACCAGGTTGGAATCGCGTTCTTGCGGACCACCTCAACATATCACGACAACCGCTCACAGCCTCCCTCCGCCATCGGCATCAACATGCCGGATTATGATTATTACGGGACCCTGGGGGTAAGCGTCAGCGGCAGTTTCAATCTGCGAGGCGACGGCTTCAATATTTTCAAGAATAACAATCTGCAGATCCGGGACGCCCTCACCTGGATGCATGGCCGCCACGAGATCAAAATGGGCGGCGAATTGCTTTGGCTGCACTTCCTGCAACGCTTCATCGAGCAGCAGACCTATTCGTTTAGCGGCACTGCTTCCGGCTACCCGTTTGCCGACTACCTTCTTGGGACCTTCAGCTCATTGCAGTTACCGTTTGGCCTGGCCGACAACGACGACATTACGACAGCGCCCAGCCTTTTCGTGCAGGACCGGTTCAAGGTGACGCCGCGCTTCACGATGACTTTCGGAGTGCGCTGGGAGCCCAACTTGTTCTGGGCGGATAAGCACAATCGCATCGACACCGTCAAAGCCAACGAGCAGTCGGTTGTCCATCCTGACGCCCCGATCGGCATTGTGTTCCCGGGAGATCCGGGAATCGCCAAGGCGATCGTTCCTCCGGAGTGGCACAATGTTGCGCCGCGCGTAGGTTTCGCCTGGGACGTTTTCGGCAATGGCAAGACGAGCGTACGAGGCGGATACGGAGTGTTCTTCAACCAGCTCAACGCCGACTCCGAATCCCAGCAGAATGCTCCCTACTCGGGATTCTTGAATATGTACAACGGCGATTGGACGAACCCGTTTGCTACTACCCTCACCACCACGATGCCGCCCGTGATCTTAAGCGGCAAATTCGGATGTACGGCGGTTTCGTCATTTCCAGGCTACAACTGCCCCTTGTTCCCCCTGCCCGTCTTTGGCCTGTTTATCGACGGGTCCCTGCGGACACCGTATACCCAGGCGTGGAACTTGTGGGTTCAGCGCCAACTCTCTCCCTCGACCATGCTGGAGTTAGGGTACGTGGGAAATATGGGGATCAAGCTGAACGGGTTGCTCAACTTCAACCCATCCATCTTTACACCCGGAACCACCTTCGATTCCGCCACGGGAATGGAAAATACTATCTCCAATCCCGGCAATGACAATAACCGCGTGCGGTTTGAGCCCGGGATTATTTCCTCCAGCAGTTGGGACCTCGGGAACGACTACCGCAGTTGGTATCATAGCTTTCAGGTCCAGATCAATCATCGAATGGGCCACGGCTTGTCGGTGACGTCGTCCTACACGCTTTCCAAAAGCATCGACATGTGTTCGGTGATCTGCGAAGGGTGCGGCTGCGTTTCCAATCCCTTTAGTTTGCGGAGCGTCAGAGGGCGCGCCAACTTTGATCGCCGCCACGCCTTCGTGGCCAGTTGGCTCTGGTCGCCCCCGGTGAAATTCAGCGACCATTGGAAGAACGAGTTACTGGGAGGCTGGAGCTTCAGCGGTATCACCACCATTCAGAGCGGCGAGCCCATGACCTTCACCAACAGCGGTTTGGATGTGGCCGTGGACGGGACGAATGCCCCACAGCACGCATTTCGCAACGGCGCACCTATCGCCGTAAGTCATCCGAACCGCAACGCCATGGTCAGCCAATTCTTCAACACCAACGCTTTCGTCAATCCCTCCTGCACTTTCACACCCGAGCCGGGGAATGCACAAGCGATTGAACAGCAGAACTGCACGCCCTTCGGGATCAAGTACAATATGCTCGGGACCTTCGGTCAGTCAGGCCGCAATATCCTCTCCGGGCCGGCTCTAAACAGCACCGATTTCGCCGTTCTTAAGGATATTCCCGTCACCGAACGAACCAGGTTTCAGTTTCGCGCCGAGTTCTTCGATATCTTTAACCAAACCAGTTTCAACAACCCGGATATCGGAGTGCTCGATGGCGCCGCCTTTGGAACCATTCAAGCCGCCAACGTGACGGCGTCCCCAGAGCGGGTGATACAGTTCGGGTTGAAGTTCTTCTGGTGACGGCCTCGAGCGAGCGAGTCGGAGCCACACCGCTAGTGGCAGCGTAGTTTCGGCTCTGGAGTTCCTCCAGCATTATCTTTCCTAGATGGGTCACAGAGACCTCCTTCCTCCGTGACCCAAGCTACTTCATGTGTCAACGACGTCGGGCCTCGCGCCGCGAAGCGTCCGCCCCGCCAGGGGCTTCGTTGTGTGCTGGGCATGTGTGCCAGTCTTGGAGGTGTATAGGAAGAGCTTGCCGCCGGTGATTCGACTGCGCTCAAGCGTGACAGGATCGCCAATCATATGCTAACGACAACAGAACTTTCGTACCCTGTACAACAGTCCTTAAGTCTACTAGGATGCCGCCGATAAATAAGTCGGTGGATCACACCGGCTCCAAAAGGTGCGTCTGGAGGTGCAGCATGAAGCGCCACCTGGCTGCTTTCACTCCGTCTTTATGTAACAGATCATACTCGCAAGATTTCTCGGCATTGCGATTCGGGCGTAAACTATTCCAACGACTTCAGGAAGTAGTAAAGCAATTCGCAATTTTGCTCCTCGTTATTCTCTGGCTGGCGAAATTTGCCGCTGCGCAAGTCACATCCCCGACGGAAGACGTTCTCGGAGCGCACAATGTGTATGGCCGCGGATGCGTGGCGTGCCACGCGCCGCACAATGGCGTTCCCGGCAACGGGGCTAAGTCCTCCAAGAACAGCGGCCGTATTGCTCTTTGGGGTCAGGATCTAACTCCCCACTACGGAATATCCCTGACGTTCGGGAGTCAAT
Source organism: uncultured Acidobacteriota bacterium (assembly GCA_963838915.1). GTDB lineage: Bacteria > Acidobacteriota > Terriglobia > UBA7540 > UBA7540 > CAVROP01. Next base: position 7,730 of record CAWIUZ010000100.1, on the reverse strand, counting down.
CCGCACGGTGGATTCAGCGCTACGGTGCCGGAGACCAACCGCGGGGGGCTTCCGTCCAGTTCCGGGGCCGGTTACTCCGACCTTCTTTCCTGTCTGAGCTGCCACGATGGTAATCTGGCGCCGAGCAACATGATGAAGGGCACCACCGTCGAGACGATCAGCATCGCGGGGACTACCTTCAACCCTCCCACACTTCTCGGACGCGATGAATCGACGACCGGGAGTTATCTGAACGGCCATCCGGTGGGACCTGACGCGACGATCTCCTGCGGCGGGCAAAAGGGATGGGACTGCGCCATAAACGCGGACGGATCCGTTACCTTCGCGGGACCCAAAGGGAGAGCCTTCATCGCCGACTACCTTGATGTGACAGCCGGTGACGGTCCGTTGAATCACCTGGTTAAAGTTCCCGGCTCAACAGTCAACGGCACCAGGGTAATGAGCAAATCGTGGATCACCTGTACCACCTGCCACGACCAGCACGACATGCCCTATTTCAGCACTGCGAATGGGGCGGTCAAGCCGACGCGCTTTTTTGTGCGTGGCTGGTACAATCCCGGAAGCTCTGCTGCCAGCAACAGCGCGGCGCAGTTCTGCCGCACCTGCCACGCTGACAAGTCGAACGAAGCAAAAGGCCGGATGGTGCCGACGATTTGAGGCCATGGAGTCGGGGCCTAAAGTGAAAGTAGCGCCGACCTTCAGGTCGGCAAGTACTAGGCTAAACAGTTGTCATAAAAACGCCCGGACACCGTCATTCTGAGCGAAGCGAAGAATCTCGGCAGTTGTGACTCCAACGAACTACGGTGATCCTTCCTTCGCTTCGCTCAGGACCGCCTGCGGCTCCTCAGGATGACAGCCAGAGGGGTTTTTCCGCAGCCTGTGAAAGCCGGCGCTACCAGTTAAGCCAGGACATTACCGGGTCGCAGATTCTCGTTTACAACCTTCCACCCCGAAAGTTAGAATAACTCTCTTGGGTCCCGTCATCGGGGCATGGTTTACCAAACAGTTTATGCCCGAGAATCTGGCGATTTATCCCGGATCTTTCGATCCCATCACCAACGGTCATCTCGACCTCATCGAGCGCGCGCGGCGGGTTTTTGGACGATTGGTTGTTGCGGTGGGGACAAACCCGGATAAGGCGCCGCTCTTCACCGTTGAGGAACGCGTCGAGATGCTTCAGGAAGTCACTCGTGATATGCCCAATGTCTCCGTGGAGACATTCGGGGGGCTGCTCGTAGTTTACGCCAAGCAGAAGAACGCAGGGATTATTCTGCGCGGCATCCGCGCCTTCACGGACTATGAGTACGAACTCCAGATGGCCATCATGAACCGCAAGTTCGAGCCGAGCCTCGAGACCGTTTTCCTGGTCCCCGCTGAGTCCTACAACTACGTCAGTTCCCGCCTGGTCAGAGAGATTTTCCAGAACAGGGGCTCGGTGAAAGACTTGGTTCCCCCGTTGGTCGAGGATCGGCTTCGTCAGAAAGTCTTGCAAGGCAAGATTTAAGGGAGGTTGAATTGCGGCTTTCCGAGCGCATTTCCCGGATTTCGGTTTCGACTATCGCCACCATCCTGCAAAAGGCGGAAAAACTGAAAGCCAAGGATGCTGGACTGGCGGACTTCGGCGCCGGCGAGCCGGATTTCCCCACGCCGGACCATATCAAGAAAGCTGCCATCAGCGCCATTAACGATAATTTCACCAAGTACACGGCCACGGGCGGCATCCGGGAGCTGAGGCAAGCCCTGGTAGAGCACCACGCGAAGTCTTACGGATCGAACTACACGGTTGAGGAGTGCCTGGTGACGGTGGGGGGGAAGCAGGCGATCTTTGAAGCGATGTCCTCGGTGCTGAACGAAGGTGATGAGGTCATCTTACCGACACCGCACTGGGTGACCTTCCTCGAAATCATCAAATACGAAGGCGCCAAGCCCGTTCTGCTGGAGACCAGCGAGAGCGAGAATTTCGCCGTACACGCCAAAGCCATCGAAAAGCTGATCACTCCCAAGACTCGGCTGATCATCGTGAACTCGCCCCAGAACCCCACCGGCGCCGTGGTTCCGCCCGGAGAGATGGAAAAGATCCTGGCGTTGGCCATCCGCCATGACCTGCTTCTGATCTCAGACGAATGCTATTGCCATTTCGTGTACGACGGGCGCAAGCCGTTTTCGCTCGGGTCCTCGAGAGAACGTAAACACCTGCTGATAGTCGATTCTTTTTCCAAAACGTACGCGATGACGGGCTGGCGAGTCGGGTTTGCGTTAGGCCCTGCCGGGTTGTTGGCCAACATGCTGAAGCTCCAGAGCCATTCGACTTCGAACCCCACCTCGATTGCGCAGAAGGCCGCGCTGGCCGCTGTCGAGGGGCCACAGGAACCGGTGCACGCGATGCTCGCCGAGTATCGTCGCCGGCGGGATCGCCTCATGGAGGGGTTGAAATCCATACCCGGCCTCCGGTGTGTTCCTCCGCACGGCGCCTTTTACGCCTACCCGAATGTCGGGTATTATCTTAAGAAAGACGGCTTGGGCGATACAGCCGTACTGGCGGAGCGCCTGCTCGAAGAGGCGCACGTCGCTGTCGTCCCCGGAACCGCCTTTGGAACGCACGAGCACATCCGGATCTCCTACGCAACCTCGCTGGAACATATCAACGAGGGGTTGCGACGTATGGCCGCGTTCTTCGCCAGGTTGTGAATGAACCATGTCGACGCTGAACACTCCTCTTCAGCTCTCCACAGTTTTTAAACCGAAGATCTGGGGCCGGGATGATCTCGCGCCCATATACCCGGCGCAGGAAGAAACCGACCTCCCGGTTTCCCGAAAAGCGGAGATCTCGAGGGGCGCGAGTAATCCGGGCGAGTTGATCGGCGAAGTCTGGTCCAACGACGACACCTCTCGTTTCCTGAACGGTCCGGTTGCGGGCCTGACGCTGGCGGAAGCCTCCGAAAAGTACGGGCCAGCGCTCCACGGGCGAGCTTGGGAGGGGGCGCGTTTTCCCTTGCTCGCCAAATACATCTTCACAAGCGACTGGTTATCGGTGCAAGTTCATCCCGACGACGACTATGCGCGCGTGCACGACCCGGGAAATGTCGGCAAGTGCGAGATGTGGTATATCATCCAAGCCGACCCGAACGCGGAAATCCTCGTGGGAGTAAAGCCGGGAATCACTCGGGAAGCTCTGAAATCAGCCTTCGAAAAGGGAAAGTCGAGGGAACTTCTGATTCGCCATCGCCCCAAGGCAGAGGAGGCCGTTTTCATTCCGCCCGGCACAGTGCACGCTCTTGGCCCCGGCCTGGTTCTGTTCGAGGCCGAGCAGAATTCGGATCTTACCTACCGCCTTGATGACTATGGCAGACCTGGGCTCGACGGGAGACCTCGCCCTCTCCATTTGTCAAAAGGCATGGACGTTATAGAGGAAGATTTGCCTCCCCAGTACCGCCTGCCGCGTTGGGAATTCCAGGAGTCCTTCGGTACTCGGCGGTACATTACGGCTTGCCGCTACTTCGCAGTTGAAGAAATATTCCTGCGCAAGAAAGCCACCTTCAAGAGTTCGCCACAACGAGTGGAGGTTTATTCCATCCTGCAAGGCGAAGGACGTATCGAGAACACCGCGGGCTGGCTGGGCTATCGCACGGGGGAGACTTGGGTCATCCCCCCTGCGGCGGGAGCCTACAGATTCGCTCCCCTCCAAACATCGCGCCTCCTGAAGTATTATGTTCCCAACCTCGTGCAGGACTTCAGGCGGCCACTCGCGGCTCACAACATTCCCCCGGAAGACATCGCGAAAGTTGTCTTTGACGTGTGAATATGGCTATCGATTCAGTGTTTGAGCATGCCTATGGCGTAGTCATGGCGGGGGGAAGCGGTACGCGTTTCTGGCCCCTCAGCCGCCGGCGACACCCGAAACAACTGCTGACCTTGTTTGGTCGGCAGTCGCTTCTCGAACAAACGGTGGCGCGAATTCAGCCCGTCATTCCCCCTGACCAAATCTACATTTTCACCAGTGCGCCGTTATTGCGGAACATTCGACGGCTTCTGCCGCGTCTTCCTTCCAATCAGATTTTTGGCGAGCCGGCCTCGCGGAATACGGCTCCCACGCTGGCGGTAGCGGCGCAAGAGATCGCGCGGCGAGACCCGGAAGGTCTCATGGTGGTTTTACCCTCCGATCAGATCATCGCCAAACCCGCGCTTTTTTGCCGCCTGCTTGCTGCGGCGTGCCGCGTGGCGTGTCAGCCTGGGCGTTCCGTGGTCATGGGGCTGAAACCGACGCGGCCTGAAACCGGCTTTGGGTACATTCGACTGGGCCGGCGGCAAGGCCGAGTGGCAGGGCGCGAAGTGTTCCACGTCGAGAGTTTCACTGAGAAGCCGGAGCTGGCTGTGGCGCGGCGCTACGTCGCCTCAGGGCGGTATCTCTGGAACGGCGGCATTTTCATTTGGAAAGCTGCCACGCTGATCGAGAACTTCGAGCGCTTCCAGCCGAAGATGTCAAGTCTGGTAAGACAGATTGCCGACGCCGGGGGAATTCGCTCGCGCGCCTTCCGCCAGCTTTACGCCAAGTTCCAAAAGATCTCCATCGACTTCGCAATCATGGAAAAGATCTCCGATATCTATGCGGTGCCCGCGGATATTGGCTGGAACGACGTGGGAAGCTGGGCGGTCGTGTACGAGTTAAGCCGTCAAGACTCAGAGGGGAACGTCCGGTCTAGCGCCGGTTTAAGTCTCGATTCGCAGCGTAACATGGTTGTTTCGCCGAAGAAGTTTGTAGTTACGGTCGGGATACATGATCTCGTGGTCGTCGAAACCAATGATGCGCTACTCGTTTGCGCTCGCGAGCGATCGCAGGATGTCGGAAAGGCCGTTCAGGAACTGGAGCGCCTGGGCCACGATGATTTACTCTAGGGCCGACGCGGTGGCGAAGCGACGCATCCCCAGCCGGCGTCATCCAGGCTGGGGGTCTTGCAGAGGAAGTTTCTTGCGAATGCCGTCCAGTACGCCGTTGACGAACTCGACGGAATCTCCGGTTGAAAAACGCCGGGCGATCTCCAGCGCCTCGTTGATCACGGCAGCGGCGGGCGTACTGGGGTGGTGGAGGAGTTCGAAAAGGGCGACGCGCAGGATGTTGCGGTCCACCGCCGCCATGCGCTCCAAGCGCCAGTTGTCACTATGGGCCCGAACCACGCCATCGAGCTGATCGATATTTGCAATTGCCCCTTCAAACAAATTGCGGGCGAAACCCTCCTCCTCAGTGTCTGCCCTCTGGTTGGCGAAAAAGGTCGCCTCCACCTGTGCGGGAGTATAACCACAGATCTCCCATTGATAGAGCATTTGCATAGCGAATTCGCGGGATTTTCTGCGTGAACCCATTGGTCCGTTGTCCGTCGTCCGTGGTCCGTTGTCTACCGTCCGTAGTTCGTGGTTAAACAACGGACTACGGACAACTGACAATGGACTACTTCCCTGTAAACCGCGCCGGCCGTTTCTCCAGAAACGCGCGAGTGCCTTCCTTCATGTCCGCCGTCGTGCAGCATAACGCGAACAGATTAGCTTCCAGGAACTGGCCCTCGGCTTCGGTCATTTCCAAGCCATGGTTCACAGCTTCGAGCGCGAACTTCACCGCCAGGGGCGCATTGGCCGTGATTTTTTGCGCGAGCTTCTCGGCTGTGGCAATGAGGTCATGCGGCGGCACAACCTGATTGACCAATCCGATGCGATAGGCCTCCGCAGCGCTGATGGGATCGCCGCTCAGCACCATTTCCAAGGCGCGTCCTTTGCCCACCAACCGCGGCAACCGCTGTGTGCCGGCGTAGCCCGGAATGATCCCCAGCTTGACTTCTGGCTGGCCCAGGCGCGCATTTTCTGAAGCGATCCTCAGGGTGCATGCCAGCGCCAGCTCGCAACCTCCCCCCAGTGCATAACCATTGATCGCGGCAATCACCGGCTTGCCCAAGTGCTCGATCAGGTCCAGAATCTTTTGCCCGCGCACCGACATCTCTTTGCCTTCTACGGGCGCCTGGACGGCCAGTTCGTTGATGTCCGCGCCTCCCACAAATGCCTTCTCACCCGCCCCGGTAAGGATGACGGCTCGCACTTCATCGTCGCTTTCGATCTCTTGAAAACATCCCTCCAACTCATCCATGGTTTTCCGGTTCAGGGCGTTGAGCTTCTCGGGACGATTGACCGTTACATAACCGATTGCATCGCGCTTGACGTAAAGCAAATTATCGTAAGCCATGTTCGATCCCCCCGGAAGAACGATCGAGCTCCGCTTGGCACTGTCATTCCCGCGTAAGCGGGAATCCATCTCGGATATTTCTCAGGAATTGGATTCCCGCTTTCGCGGCAATGACGACTCCCCCAATTGATCCAACTCCAAGTTTGACAGGTTATCGCCCTTTTGTTAGATTTTCAAAGGGTTATATAAAAAGGGTTACACATTACGGACGCACGTTACGTTCGCAACTTCTCGATAGTCGCTCACATTGACCACGGCAAGTCCACCCTGGCCGACCGTGTGCTGGAGATCACCGGCGCGCTCTCGCAGCGCGAAATGTCCGCCCAGGTGCTCGACTCGATGGATCTGGAGCGCGAGCGGGGCATCACCATCAAGGCGCACGCCGTCCGTCTTCATTACCGCGCCCGCGATGGCAATCTGTACCAGTTGAATCTGATCGACACCCCCGGCCATGTCGATTTCTCCTACGAGGTATCCCGCAGCCTTTCTGCCTGCGAGGGCGCAGTGCTGGTGATCGATGCCTCCCAGGGCGTCGAGGCCCAGACCCTCGCCAACGCGCAACTCGCTCTAAACAACCACCTGGCAATCATCCCCGTCATCAACAAAATCGACCTGCCGGGCGCGGACGTCGACGCCACCAAGCAGCAAATCGAACACGCCTTGACGCTCGATCCCAGCGAAGCCCTGATGATCAGTGCCAAGCAGGGAACCGGCGTGAACGAAGTGCTGGAAGCGATCGTGGCGCGTGTGCCGGCGCCGCGCGGCTCGCCGGATGAACCTCTGCAGGCGCTCATCTTCGATTCCTGGTTCGATAGCTATCGTGGAGTCGTGGTGCTCAGCCGCGTTGTCCAGGGTGCGTTGACAATTGGCACGCGAATCCGCTTCTGGTCCAACAATCAGGTCTACACGGTTGAGGAGTTGGGCGTGCTGACGCCGAAGCCGGTCCGCGTGGAACGCCTCGAGGCTGGTGAAGTCGGTTTCGTCGTCGCCAACATCAAGCGCATTTCCGATACGCGCATCGGCGATACGATCACTGACGACGCGCGACCCGCCGCCGCGCCGCTGCCCGGCTTCGAGGAAATCAAGCCCATGGTTTTCGCGGGGATGTATCCCGTGATCGCGAGCGATTATGAGCAGCTGCGCGATGCGCTCGAGAAGCTGCGCCTGAACGACTCCTCGCTTTTCTACGAGCCGGAGAACTCCGAGGCCTTGGGCTTCGGCTTTCGCTGCGGCTTTCTCGGGCTGCTGCACATGGAAATTGTCCAGGAACGCCTGGAGCGGGAGTTCAACCTCGACCTCATCACGACAGCCCCAAGCGTCCGCTACCGTGTCACCACGAAAACCGGTGAGATTCTGGACGTGCACACTCCCAATAAGTTTCCTCCGGCCGGCGATATCGAAAAGGTAGAAGAGCCGGTGATCCGCGCGCAGATATTCACCCAGGACGAGTACCTTGGCGGCATCCTCAAATTGCTGGAGGAGAAACGCGGCGTGCAAAAGGGAT
>CAWIUZ010000099.1:0-16479 GCA_963838915.1 uncultured Acidobacteriota bacterium | reverse complement strand
GGCGCTGTGCAACTCCGCGGCGGGACTAGCGGACCGAATGTCAGTCGGCGCGCTCGCCGGACGGCCACTTGGGTGCTCGCAGGGGTGGCCGTCGTGCTCACTGTCCTCCTTCTGCGCTGGAAGTCACATTCTGCTGAGTCTCGGGACCAGCCCTTGACGGCCAATGCGGCGGGCCTGGCGGGCGCTCCTGCGTCAACCGAACCGGAAGACGCCGTACGTATCCTTGCCGGCTATACGCGCGGGGATTACATTGACCGGCAAGCAAAGAGGTGGACAAGCGACCGCTATTACTCAGGGGGGGAGATCTCCTCTCAGGCTCACCAGTTTATTGCCCGTACGACCGATAACACGATGTTCGAACAGTGGCGGCATGGCAATTTCTCCTACGATATCCCATTGAAGCCGGGTGATTATGAGCTTCACCTGTTCTTCGTCGAGCCGGAGTTTGGCCCTGACGCGCCGCATGGCGGGGGCGAAACCAGCCGCATGTTCGACGTACTCCTGAGCGGAAAGCCCCTCCTGTACCAATTTGACATTCTAGGTGACGTAGGTAGGAGTGAAACCGCGGATGAACGGGTATTCACTAACATCCATCCTTCCTCCGACGGGAAGCTGCATCTACGTTTCGTGGGAAGGATCGATTATCCCGTGGTCAGCGCTATTGAGTTGGTGCCGTGCTTACAGGGAAAGATGCGCCCCGTCCGCATTATAGCCAGCGACAACACCTACACCGACCGCAACGGGAATATCTGGCTTCCGGACCGCTATTTTGAGGGGGGAAGATTAGTCACGGACAAGGTATCAATCAAAGGCTCGCCAGACCCGGACCTCTATTTGAGCCAACGCTTCGGTTATTTCAGTTACTCCATTCCTGTGGCCGCGGGTTCGAAATACTCGGCCACGCTCCACTTCACGGAGGCTTTCTTTGGCCCTGGCAATCAGGGCCGGGGCGGCGTGGACAGCCGCCTGTTCGATGTGTATTGCAATGGCACGGTGTTGCTCCGCAACTTTGACATTTTCAAGGAGGCCGGAGGGGAAAATCGAGCTCTGGCGAAGACCTTCCATGGCCTCGTGCCAAATGACCAGGGTAAGATATTCTTCAACTTCGTGCCAGTACGGAATTATCCCCGCATTAATGCCATTGAAGTTTCCCCCGAGTAGATTGGCCTAAAGACGTGCATCCGGCCTCGAAGACGCCTCCTCTCGCCCATTCGAAAATGCACCCCGGCGTGCAATAATCTAGGCTACTAAATCAAATGTAAGCTGGGAATTTGCACCCCGTATGCACCCCAACTCAAGGTAGACAAAATCCAATGCGCCCTGATTCGCAGTAAACCAGTGAGTAAGTTGCACGCCTGGGGAGATTCGAACTCGGGACCCACGGATTGGCGGACCGTTGCTCATCGAGTGTTTTCTCGCTTGTAAGTTGTTGAAATGGCAGGCGTGGAGGGACTCGAACCCCCGACCCACGGATTAGAAAACACTCGAACCACCGTTCACCCTGTTCGGAACCACGACTTTTCAGTCGGATACAGTGGCTCTCATTCGGACCCAACCCTACAGTTCGGGCACGAATATGCACCCCAATATGCACCCCGTCCCAGATCGCCAGAGACGACGACCAACGGTTTTTCCTCCGTCGCTGACTGCCTGAGTGTCAATGCACCTCGCATAAGCATCTCGCAGCGCCGTCTCAACCATCTCGAAAGCATCGACCTTGTTCGCTGGCAACGGGAAAATCACCAGCAACTGCTAGCTTTTCACACCCGACCATTCGTGCTCTGCGGACTTCCTCTTCGCCGGCCGCCGCGAGACCAACTCTTCTACACCCGGCACAACGGCATCTTCGTCCTGGAGATCACCGCTCATCCGCGGTTTGGGTTGCCCTATGGACAGGATCGGCTCATCCCCATCTGGATGGCCACCTTAACTCTGAAACAGAAGAGCCGCGTCGTTCACTTCGAGAGCCCAACCGAACTCCTCGACTATTTCCACCTTCCCAAGGACGGAAGCCAATACCGCAGGGTCAAAGCTGCCTTTCAGCGAATCTTCGCCGCCACGATTTTCTTTGGCACCGAACGGGAAACCATCAAGCAGATCCTTGTGGACTCAGCTCGCTTCCACTTCATGGACTCCATGCGTCTTTGGTTCGATTCCACGGGAGCACCTCGACCCAGGGACGACGGCCGATCCGCCAACACCATCACGCTGAGCGAGGCCTTTTACCACGAGATTACCGCCCATCCCATTCCCGTCGAGCGTGAAGTCATTGCTGCTCTGGCGCACGCGCCCGGTCTTCTGGACTTCTACGTCTGGCTCGCCTGGGAGAGCTGGACGGTGAATGGCCAACCCGCCAGAGTTCCGATCTTTGGCGAAAACGGCCTCAGTCATCAATTGGGGACAGCGCAGTACTCAGTCGACAGGCTGTTCCGGCACAAGATCGTGCACTGGCTCGGACAGGTGAAACTCCTCTGGCCACAATGCCCCGCGCAGGTATCACAGAACGGCCGCTTCCTGGTTGTCCAATCATCCCGAAAGTCGGCAGCCCTTCACCCTGCGGAAAGGCCTGGAACGAACCCGCCTAGGTGTGATCCTACCTCCGAGTAGCCGACATAACCGTCAAGTTGGATGCGATGAGCGGTGTGTGAGGGGGTCAATCATCCGTGTCGTTGCCTGAGGACCGTGTCTCCTTCTCCAAGCTAGCTCGTCATCCCTCCAAAATCCCATCTTCTTAGCTTCCGCGCAGCGCGGCCGTACGGCAGCGTGAACACCGCTCTGGAACGATCCCTAGTATACTTGAGGAATGGCACAACAGAATGCGGACCAAGTGGTGCATGAGGCTGCGAGGGCCGGACTCACCCATAAACTGGCGGAGATGTTGGCAATGAACCCTTCGCTGATCGACGCGAAGGGGATAGACGCGCGGACCCCCCTGCACTGCGCCGGGAGCGTAGCAGTGGCGGCGGTTCTGTTGGATCATGGGGCTCGAATTGACGCTCGAGACGAGGATCACAATTCGACGCCGGCGCAGTGGCGAATCGGCGAGTCACCGGGTGTGGTGCGCTTCCTGTTAGAGCGCGGTGCGAAAGCCGACATCTTCCTGGCATCTGCCTTAGGCGATGTTGCCTTGGCAGAGAAACTGGTCGCGGAGGATCGGCGCTGCTTGGCGCACCGCATCGGTAAGCTGCCGGAGTTTCCGCCGGTTGGCCATCAGGGGCGTGGCGGCACGATCTACCAGTGGACGCTGCGCTTTAATTCTTATCCGCACCAAATCGCTCTGACGAAGGGGCATCGGGCGATGTTCGATTTCCTGTACGCGGCGAGCGATATCGTTACCCGGTTGTTGGTGAATTGTGTGTTGGGGCGGCGTGCGGAGGCAGAGGCGATCGCTGAGGAGCATCCGGATATCGTACCGGGACTGCCGGACGTGGATCGCGAGCTCGTGGCTAAGTATTGCTGGGAGACGAACACCGATTTCCACGCGGTAAGACTCATGCTCGACCTGGGATTTCCCGTCGCGCATCCAGAGCGCAGCCATGGTTACACGCCACTGCACAACGCTGCGTGGGCGGGTTCGGGAGAGCTGGTGGAGTTGCTGATCAGGCGGGGGCATCCGGTGGACATTCGCGATCCCGGCTATGGTGTGACGCCTCTCTCCTGGGCGCTGCACGACTGTCTTGTGGAGAAGCGTCATCCGGAGGGCGAGTTCGCGCGAGTGGTCAAAGCACTCCTGGAGGCGGGGAGTCCGTTGGACGGAGTGAACTATCCGACGGGCAATGCGGCGATAGACGACGTGCTGCGCACGTATATCTAAAAGCCTTCTGCGCTGTACCCACACAATGTTCGTGGCAAAGGATGCTCGATTACGTTCCCAACCCGCCCACAACTGCGCCCAACTTTAGCGCGAAGTTGAGTTGACTTCGGCTGAGCGGATCGCCCGCCAGTCGGAGCGAACAGATCCGGATTCCCCCGTCAAAATGCCCATCCTACCATTTGGCCGGGAAACGCCCGATGCTTTTCTCTCCTTGGCCGGTGGCGGGGGGGCTAATCCGCGGTATGCCGACGTATCGTCAAACTGAACTGTTGAAGGTAATCGCTAGCCCGTGGGACTGGCATTGTTGTCGCATGGGTCTTCAATGTCTGGGGCTCAGTCGATCTCCTGAACGCTTTCGATCAGGCCAGTCACACCGGGCTCTTAGTATTACTATGTTAAGTAGTGTCCTCAAAGACTCGATTGAACTTCGTTCCGCAGAAGGGACAGAGTCCGCTCCATCTCACCAGCCAAGGCTGGATCGTGTGGAGAATCTGTTCCCACGTCGCACCAAAAGTTTTTTTTACGCCGTAAGTAGACGGTCAGGATAAAGAGATAAGCCACGGCGGAAAGTACCAGATGATGATGAAAGCCTCTCCAAGAGCGGCCTTCGAAATGGTCCAACCCCAAGTCATCCTTGGAGCGCTGAAAGTATTGTTCGATGTGCCAGCGGGAACGGCTCAGTTTCAAGCAGCGGGCTTTGGCGGGGGGACGGTGGAGATGGGCCAAATAATAGTGATAGGGTTCAGGATCCCCCGTCGGCCAGTCCACCACCAGCCAGACTTTTTCCAGTTCGCCCCCCGCGTGGCGCAAGTCGTGTTGCAGAAAAACCTCGCGCCAAGCCAGACGCGTGCGCCGGGTTTGTCCGCCCGCCGTCACCCAAGAGCACTTCTTCCATTCGTTCTCCGGGATCCGGTCGGTCAACTCCGCCAGGGTCGCGGCGGGAGGCTCCCCCTCACAGACATAACGGCGAACCCGCTTGACCTCGGTCCGTACCTCGCGGTCCCATCCCTTGAGCGCCTGCCCGTCGACTTGCAGAAAAAACTCCAGCTCCAGGTCGCGCACCCCGGCGCGAAATTCCGCGTTGTTGCCGTAGGCGCTATCCCCCAAGACGGGGGCCGGGGGAACTCCGTCGCACCGCGCTTGGCGCAGGATCTCCAGCGCCAGCTCCGGCTTGGTGGCAAACGTCACTTCCTCCGGGACGCCGGCGGCCTGGCAGCGTTCCCGGTCGGCGGTCCAACGCTCGGGCAGATACAGCCGCCCGCCCACCGGCGCGGCGATCCACCCGTCGCTCACCACCACTTCCACGCTCACTTGACAGTTGGCCTGCTTGCCAGCCGCCCCACAATATTGATGCCCAACTCCCGCCGAGTGCGAACCCTGCTTGACCCAACCGGTTTCATCCACCACCCAAGCCTCCAGCGGCTCCAAGTGCGGAATGATTTCCTGCCGGATCGCCCGCCACAACTCTTCCTCCTTCCAGGGGCTGTCGGTAACAAACTGTTGCAGACTTTGCGAGTCCACGCCCAGCCGCTCCGCCATGGGGATGATCGATTTGCGTTGACCGGGCATCAGCAGGCCCTCCACGTAACGGGTGGCCGCCACGCGCCGTTCACTTCGGCCGAGTCCGGCAATCAGCGGATTCAGAAACTCCAGGAATTGCGTCACGCTTTCTTTCCAAAGCTTGGCGTTCCAGACGATGGGTTTCATGCGCCCATGCTAAGTCATACGAAGGAGAATTGCAAGAGCTACATAACATAGTAATATTAGAGGGCAGTTGGGAGCAACCTATTTCGTTCCCACTGTCGTTGTACCGCTACTGCTGATCACTCACGGACTTGTTTTCTGTATTCTTCTGCAATACCAGAGGGAATTCGCAAAGCGAGAAAGCAGGCCTGCAGCATAAGGCACCTCCTTAATCGCGAGATTTGCGCTCCCTGGGGCGCGAGGACGTCACCGCTGCAGCGCGCGTGTGCATCTCGTGGACGCGGCGCGACTGGGTCGACGTGCAGCACCACTCGTGACGGGCCCCGCTTCCAGGGGTTCTCTCGAGCGGCGATAAGTTTGCGGAATGGCAAGGAGGCTATGGCGATGCAGTCGCGAGGCCGAGTCGAGACCTGCGACTTTCATCCGGCAGCGGACCGGAGGTTGAACTGGGAGGTTGGGGCCGCAACGGAGTTTCGCAAGTGAACCCATTCTTTCGAGCGATTACCTGCGAATAGTGATTCCGATAAGGTCATCTACCTCATGAAAGGAGACTTTCTCAGCATCGTGGTTACGTCCACCGCTGAGGATGACCAGCGAACCGGGGCGGTCGAACACAATGTTCTGGAAGGGGAGATTGCAGCAATCTGCTTCCTGCTCAAGTCTTCCGGCAATTCCTGCAGCTAACCAAGAAAACCGCAGACCTCCTGGCGTTCAGGACGTTTGCGGCTTTAGTGAAATACCTCAGTTAATTAAATTCTCTACCTCGGTACCAACCCCCGCCAGGGTCGCGTCAAAGTCGTCAGCGTTGTCATCCTGAGGCCCATTTTCCAAGGCCTAAGGATCTCAGCAGTTTATTCGGGTGATGAAGTGAGCGAACTGCGGAGATCCTTCGGGCCCTGCGGCCCCTCAGGACGACACCGGAGACGATGACGCGACCCTGCCACTCCCGCCGAGTGCCGGGGAGGTTTCGAGCAACCAGCTAGAAAGTAATCTTCGCGGCCACCTGCATGATTCGAGGGCCGACCGCGCCGATACTCGTGATGTTTCCAAACTGGCCGCTGGTGAAGGACCCACTAGGGTTCGCAAACTGCGCGTGGTTGAAAGTATTGAACGATTCAAACCGGATTTGCAGATTCATTCCTTCGGCGAGACGCGTATCCTTATGCAGACCCAGAGTCCAATTGTTGATGCCCGGCCCGTAGAAGAAGCGCGGATCCGCATCGCCGACCACCCCCAGCGATTCGGGAGCGAAGGCGCTCTTCGAAAACCACGTGTGGTTGGCAGAGGTTCTGGGGTTGCCGGTAATGTCGAGCGGACCGACAACGTTGGGCATATCGATCCCCGAGGTGCCTCTCAGCGCGCGATCGTCCCCCTCGAAGAGCGACACCGGGAATCCCGTCGCAAACCGCGTGATGCCCGCCACGCTCCAACCCTCGACGAGGCGTTTGGGCAGCGAAGCGAATGCCCTGTCAAAAGGTACGGTGTAGAAGTAGCTGACTACGAAGTTGTGGGTAACATCGAAGTTGGAAAGCGCCCGGCTGAGGCTGTGATCGAAGTAGTTCAAGCGGTCGTTGAAATACGAGCCGTTGTCGATGCCTTTTGCAAACGTGTAGGCGGCGAGGAAAGTCGACCTGCCGGCACGCTTTTCGAGGCTTGCCTGGAGCGAGTTGTAATCGGAGTTGGCCCAGTCGCCTTCATAGAAACTGGTCGAAAAGGCAGGTCCGAATGGACCACGCGTTCCGTGAACTTGTGTGCCGTTGGGAAGCGTGAAGGTATTGTCTTCCTGGCGGGGGCCGCATGTCGGTGTTGCGCCCTCGGCACGGAGTTGCAGGCAAAGGTTGGGGTCACCCGGGTTTGCTTCCTGGATGCCGATGAGTTTGCGACCCAGCGTACCAACGTAGCCGACGCTTAAGAACATGCTCTTGCTTAGTTGGCGTTGGATGGTCAGATTGTAATCGATGCCATAGGGAAGAGCGTTGTCGGTCGCATACCCGAGCGTGCTCGAGAGAGGATAGTAGTAGGAGAAATCAAAATTTTTGGCGGCAGCACTGCCCGGAGCGGGAATCACAAAGGGAAAGGGATGCCCCTGCGACTGCCCGGTTGAGCGGGTCGTGAAAGGCGATTCAAACAGTGGCGGCGCAGCCGATCCCCAATATTCACCGAAAGGAACCGTGCCCAGGATCCAGTAGAGAGTCTGGTCCTGAATGGCGGTAAAGAATTCACCGCCCGCGAGGCGAATACTGGTCTTGCCCGGTCCGCCGAGAAGCTTGCCTAAGAACCCGTCAGAATGGTTGGGGGAGTAAGCGATACCAATCCGTGGGGCGAAGTTGTCGTAGCGGGTGGGCGCGAGCGTTCTCGGAACTCCCGGGTCACCGGGATAGACCAGACCTTTCGGCGCGGTCGGGTACTCGACGGATTGTTCGCCGGGAACCAGGGCGACGATCTTGTTCTGGGTATCATACCAGGGTTGGCTGAACTCCCAGCGCAAGCCAAGATTGATGGTCAAATTCGTCCTTAGACGGATGGAGTCCTGGGCAAAAGCGGCTCCGTACTTGCTACGCGAATCCAGCAGTTGCAGACTGGATTGCGTATAGTTTGCGGGCGAACCCAGCAGGAAGTCCGCGACGTCGGAACCCGTCTCCGAGCCGTCAAAGCTGAATTGCCCCACCGGAGCGCCGGCATTCCGCTGGTTCATCTGGTAATAACGATAATCTGCGCCGAATTTCAGCGTGTGCCGCCCGATTATCTTCGAGAGGCTGTCTTGAACTTGAAAGGTGTTCTGGTTGGCAATACTAGGCGCCACCGTACCGAAACCGAATTCGTTGGTTGAGATCGTCGGTACACCCAAGTACCCGGTGGGACCGGACTGGTTGATGCCATCCGTGCCCGCACCGGTGACGAATCCCATGCTGGCGAGGCTCGGGGCCGCCGCCCCGGTCGGAACGGTTTGGACCGGCAGGCGAGTAAAGCTGAAGCGGAATTCATTTACGGTCGAGGGATTGATGGTGCGCGTGTTACTGAGCGTGACTTGCTGGTTCTTCACCTGTGTAACTGCCGCAAACCCCGGCCAACTCGCGCCGGCGAGGGCGTTATTCGTATTGGTGCCCTGGTAGTAGTAGTAAATCGACCAGTTGCCCGTCAGCCGGTTGATGAAATCCACCTTCTGTCCGAACATGTTGTCGACGGTGCGGGTGGGGTAGGCAGCCGAAGCATAATACTGGCCTTGCACATTGGCTGTGGGGATGAATCCGATCGTGCCTTTCGCCGCCGCCGACCAGACCGACTGAGGAATGATGCCGGTCGGGAACACTTGCGAGTAAGCTTCACCGTCAGTGACCGTCGTCCCCGTCCGTTGCGCGAGGATCGCGGCCCAGGCCGGACCATTCACCGTTCCGGCGAGGTTGTCCACGCCGATGTTGCCGGCGCGCTGGTCGGCCGTCAGCACCTGAACGTTACTTGCCGTTCCGCCATTGATCTCGCGTGTGCCCTGGTAGTCGGTGAACCAGAATAGCTTATCCTTGATCGCCGGCCCGCCCACCGCGTAGCCGAACTGATTCCTCTTCAGCGTTCCGATGTCGCCATCGAAAAATCCGCGGGAATCCATAGCGTTGTTGCGGAGAAATTCAAAAGCGGAGCCGTGGATGCGGTTTGCCCCGCTCTTGGTAATGGCATTGGTTAATGCCCCGCTGAAACGCCCGTATTCCGCGTCAAAACTGTTGGTGATCAGCCGGAACTCCTCGATGGAGTCCAGGTTCGGCTGAATGCCGGCCTGGAAGTTACCGACGTTCGAAACGTCGCCACCGTTTACCAGAAAACCGTTGCTGTTTTCGCGTTGGCCGTTTACCGAGATGGTGCCAGGGCCTTCACCCCGAGTGCCCGCAGGAGCCACGCCGGATTGCAGCGAAAGCAAGTCCAGGTAACTGCGCCCGTCCAGGGGCAATTGCAGGATCTGCTTCTCTTCAATGACCAGGCCGAGCTGTGTACTGGTGGTCTCGATCTCGCCGGCATTGGCGGTTACACTGACTTCCTGGCTGGTAGCTCCCACCTGCATCGTGATGTCGACGCGATGCTGCTCATTCACCGTCAGGACTACGTCCTTTTCAGTAAAAGTCTGGAAGCCGGAATAGGTCGCCTGGACAACGTATACGCCGACCGGGAGCGCCAGAAAACGGTACTCACCCTTCGAGTCGGAAGTCGCTTTCGCTTGCGCATTCGTACCGGTGTTGGTGGCGGTAACCTGAACGCCTGCGATTACCGCGCCGGAAGGATCTGTGACCACTCCGAGGATGTTGGCGGTCACATCAGCCTTGGCAAGGCAAGGCCCAAGAATAATCAAGCCACCGACCAACATCCATGATTTCCATTGCTGTAGCACCTCAGTTACCCTCCTTCGGGAAAAAACCCAGCCATATTGTCATAGAGCAATCCATCCGCCAAAGTCCAAGAAAGCTCCGCGGCGGGGCTATGTCTCCGCTCTCGAGAGTCAGCGCATCCACTCCGTGTTGTTGCGTGACAACCCAGTTTCTCGTGGCGGACGCACCGCAACTTTTCACGACCAAAGCACTGCCAAACGCCTCGCCATAGCCGTGCAAGCGGAGAACCAATCATCATGACGATGCATCCAAATTTGTGTTTGCTGCTCTCGGCTCTTGCAGTTTCCAAAGCGGCGTAGATGAAGGTCGCTCGTGCGGACCGGTGCAAAGACGCAGCGTTCGCCCTGACCGGGCACAAGGAGCACACCAATATGAAGCCAAAAAACACGATCTGTCTCTGGTTTAACAAGGACGCCGAGGAGGCGGCGCGCTTTTACGCCACCACCTTTCCTGATAGCGAAGTAACCGCCGTTCACACGGCCCCCAGTGACTACCCGAGCGGCAAGAAGGGCGATGTGCTGACGGTGGAGTTCACCGTCCTGGGCATTCTCTGTCTCGGTCTCAACGGCGGCCCAGCGTTCAAGCACAGTGAGGCCTTTTCCTTCCAGGTCGCCACGGAGAGCCAGGAAGAGACGGACCGTTACTGGAACGCGATCGTCGAGAATGGTGGTACGGAAAGCCAGTGCGGTTGGTGCAAGGACCGTTGGGGTCTCTCCTGGCAGATCACCCCGCGTACGCTAACCGATGCGCTTGCGGCCGGGGGCAGTGAGGCAAAGCGGGCGTTCGAGGCGATGATGACGATGAAGAAGATCGACGTAGCGGCCATCGAGGCAGCGCGGCGAGGCTGACTGGAATGTGCCGCCACGTCCTTATTGGTCCCGGATCACGCGCGGCTCGGAAGTTCTATAGAGACGGTCAAGTTGCCGATAAACTGCCTAATATGTGATGTGCGTTGAGCCTGTGCGAATAACAAGGGGAGAAAAATGTCAGGTACCTTTTCTGGGGAGGAGAAAAACGGTGAGGACAAAAAGGTACCTGCCGCCTTTGTCCCTCGCTGACACCTTTTTCCCTCGCGCTCCTGGTCTGGCACCTGCAACCGGGCAATTTCGAGAGCATGCCCCACGGTGAGCGTCTGTTGAAAGGAGGTCACCAGGTCGGCCGCGCGTGTCTGAGGTAGAGTGATTTTATTGTTCAGTCGGAGCGTCGTCGGCCGGCAAATCGCCGAGCGCGTATTGCGTGCCGGCGAGCAAGTGTTCGAGATAGACCGGCATCTCGTACATGTGTTCGTCGTGGCCGAGAACTTCGATGAAGACGCGGCCTTTGCCTTCGCGGCGAATCCAGCTCAAGCCGTAATCGCCATCGGTGCGTCGTGACGCGGCAGGTTCCTTATCCTTGTCCTCTTGGCTCATCTTCGAATAGTCGATGCTGGTGAGCTCGTGGACGTTCTTAAGTGAATAGGAGTCCTGGGCCATCGTGTAGGTTTCGTCGTGAATGACGAATTCCCGTCCGTGGAACATTTGCGTGAGCGGGCTCTTCGTGTCATCGATCTTCACAGTGACGACCTGCGGATACGACCAATGCCATTTGAAGAAGCCGCCGATCATCTTGTTGTAGTCAGGCCATGTGCCTGTGGGAACGAATGATTCCGCGGCGGCCATCGCAGCGCGCCTCTTTGCCGGATCGGGCGGAACTGCCGGCGCGCCCTTGGCTGCTTCGGCCCCACGCCCACGTCCACTTATGGATGGGCTGGTGTGGTACGAGTCGACTGCTGCGTGAACGCCCGCCAGCCCTTTGCCGCTGCGGATGAAATTCAAAAGCGCTTGGCGGCGATCGGTCGTCAGCTCCTCATTGTTCGGATCGTCAAGGAATTCGCCGGTGGTGCTGTCAAGGAAGACCAGATCGTACTGCTGGAGATTCTGGACAGTGATCTCCGCGGGGTCGTAAGTGATCGTGGTTGACCATGCGCGGGTGCGGTCACCGAGCTCCTTGATCGTGGCCGCGGCGAGCGGGATCGAGGAGTGCACGAATCCAGCGGCTTTACAGAGCACCAAGATCTTGCGTGCTTGTTTTGGAGTTGCGTAAGCCTTGGTTGGAACCGCATCGTCCATGGCGACGACGTCCCAGGACCAGGGCGTCTCGCTCTGCGGGATGTTAAAGCCCGCAGCCGGGCGACCCGTCTTTGCGGCTTCCTGAGCATGTACTGGGTAGCCCACAATCGCAAGCAATAACCCCGCGGAAATCGCGATCAAAAGCTGAGCAATCTTCTTCTTTGATCCCATGGATCCTCCCTGATGCCCAATATCCTTAGTCTTCCTCGAGCCGTTTGTCCAGCAGAAAATCTCCCCGAATCCTTGCCGTGAACCTACTGCTCTTGCGGCGAACGGCAAAGCGCAGTTAGAAAAACTAGTCGGAGCGGCGTGGTAGCGTAAAATTACTGCCTTGTCGCCTCCCGTTTACTTTCGACCGAGGAGGCGCCGTGCCCGGCACTTGGCCGTATAACGGCCTGCCCGCTCTGTGGGTCCGTGATCGCCATCGCCAAGGGCAGAGGAGTGGCAAGCCGACTATACAGCCAAGTGTTCGCGCGCAGGTCCGGTAAGTTCCCAGATGCCGGGGAGTCAGGGGTTGCACTTCCGCTAGCAGGCCGTTGGAACGGACAAATGGCACCCAATAGCCGTGAAGCCAACTTCCCAGTCCGAATGCCGGCCCATGAGGAGAATGGCTTTGCCGCAGGAGTTTGCGGCCAGTCGGCCAAGGCACCACGTCTCCCGAACTTAGGATTTGGCTCTTGGCACGTGGGTAGCCACTCCGGCCCAACGCTACGAGTGCAGAGCGATAGGCCTCTGCCCTGCGGCGTTACACAGGACCCACCTGTACCTACTGCCATTTTCCGAGAATGCGATACCTACAACTTCGACCTCAGTTCTCGCGCAAAACGGTCATAGGGTCGATCCTCGTAGCAGAGCGCGCAGGCAGATAGCAGGCTGCCAGGGCGACGGCGATCAGCGTCAGGCAGGCGGACGCGAAGCTCACGGGATCCGAGGGGCTGATTCCGAACAACATCCGTGAGAGCAGGCGACCGACCAACAGGGCAGCCCCGAGGCCGACCAAAATACCGAAACCGACGACCTTCATGCCCTCGAAGACGATAAGCCGCAGCACGACACCGCGCGGCGCGCCCAGCGCCATTCGCACCCCAATCTCTCGGCGGCGGCGGCCAACCGAATACGCCATCACTCCGTAGAGCCCCACGCTCGCCAGGATCAGAGCAAGTGAGCCGAACACGCCGAGCAGCGCCACGCCCACGTGCGGCCCCCACAGGACCTGATCGATAAGTTTCGCGCCCGTACGGGCATCGCTAATTTCAATGTTGCTGTCCATACTGCGAATCTCGCGTTGAATCGTAGGAAGAAGCCCCGACGGACTCCCCTCGCTGCGAACGTAAAGGGTCATGCCACCGGAATAATTCTGACGCAGCGGGAGATAAACGCAAGCCTGTGGGGCTTCGCCCAGCGTCGTGTAGTTGGCGTTTCTCACTACCCCACAACTTCACGCCAGGTTTTGTCGCCGGTAAAGCGGAAATGCTCGCCAATAGAGTTCCCGCCCGGCCAATGTTGCGCCGCGAGAGCTTGGTTGATGATGGCTACCGAGTGGGACTCTTTGCGATCATCGTCGTTGAATGTCCTCCCCCCCACGACCGGAATGCCCATGGTAGAAAAATATCCGGTATCGACAGTGATTTCGACCGTCGAAATCACCTCGGACTTCGCGCGTGGCTCGGCGCCTTCGATTTCGACTGAGCGCGACGGCCCGTTCCAGAAAGGCATCCCGGAGGCCCAGGAGACCGAAGCTACCCCCGGAAGGCTCGAAACTCGTTCCCGTGCCAATCGATAAAACTCCTTGACGCGCGTGGGATCGTATCCCGCCTGGGAGGCGTCCATCGGCACCATTCCCAGGTGACCGGTCTGAAAGCCGGGGTCGATGGTGTAAGCGCGTTCGATGCTGCGAAAAAACAAGGCGGCAGTGATGAGGCACAGAAGTGAAAACGCCACCTGGCTTGCCAGCAGTAACTGGGTCAAGCTGTCGATTCGCCGGCTGCGTCCCGCCGCGGGGGTTTCTTCCTTCAGCGCAGTGACCACATCGGTGCGGGAGGCCCGCAACGCCGGAGTCAGGCCAAACACCGCGGCCGTGAGAAGGGACAGAACCACCGCGAACGCCAGCACCCCAACATCGAGCCGGGGGGTGACCATGTTGTGGGCGACCTCCGGCGGCACGAAGGACCAGACGAAGCGGCACCCCGCGTAGCCGAAGCCCAGCCCCGCTGCGCAACTAACCAGGGTTAGCAGCAGGCTCTCTGCCAGCATTTGCCGGATCACACGCCCGCGCCCGGCGCCGATCGCCAAGCGTACGCCAATTTCCTGCCGACGCGACGTGGCGCGGGCCAGCAGCAGATTGGCAACATTCGAGCAGGCGATGCCTAGCACGAGCATCACAACCACCAAGAGGACGGTGCTTGCCAACGCGAGTCCACCTGTGCCTCCCAAGGTGGAGTAAAGCTGATCGGTAATCGGCCGTACCCGGACGCCGTGTCCCAAGTTGGTCTCAGGGTAGTCCTGGGCTAGGGCAGCGGACAGGGTATTCAGGTTGGCCTGTGCCCGTTGGACGGAAGTGCCGGTGCGCAGGCGGGCAACGCCATAGAAAATCGCCTTGGACCGGTCCGAAAGGGCGGAACGAAACTCCGCGGGAAGAACGCGCTCGGCCATGGTGGCTGGCAACCAGATGTCCGGACCAAAAACCGCGCTCAAACCGAGGAAGCCTTTCGGGGCCACGCCCACCACCGTGAAGGCGACATGGTTCAGTTCCAGCGTGCGGCCCGGCACATCGCGAGTGCCGCCGAAGCGCGTTTGCCACGCACCATAGCTCAGAATGGCAACCGGCGCCGACCCGGGCTCCCTCACCTCCGACGGAAGAAAGAAGCGCCCGAGCGCCGGCTGGAGACCGAGTGTTGAAAAGTACGGCTGGGTGACCAGTTCGCCAAACATGCGCTGCGGGCCGTTCTCTCCTTCGAGCGTAAGCACCTGCGGCCAGGTGAAAGCCGCCACACTCTGAAAGCACTTCTGTTGGGCCGCGTAGTCCTGAAAATTCGCGTACGCCAGAGGAGGTTCGCTGCTCGCCTGCCCCGCTCCCTTGACCGGCGTATCCGAAAGCGCCACCAGTTCCGAAAGGTCGCCGACCGGCAAGGGATGGAGCAAGAGCGTGTTGATGATGGTGAACACCGTGGTGTTCGCCCCGATTCCGAGCCCTAGGCTCAGGACGGCAAACAGCATGAAAGCGGGCGACCGGCGGATCATGCGCCAGCCGTGCCGCAGGTCGCGCCCCAAGTCTGCCAGCAGGCTTCCGGAAGACGGCATGCCGGGCTCCCCACCGGGATGGCTTCTCTCGCGCTTGGACGACGGAAGCTGAGGCGGAACCCGGTCGAGGTTCTCGATTTCCGCGAGCACCGCCATCCGCGCCGCAGGCTCGTCGTGGCCGCTGGAAAGCAGCTCACGGTAACGGTCTTCGAGGTGTTGGGCGAATTCCTGGATGACGTCGTGGTCTACCGCCGGCCAGCTCGGGAAGGCTTTCAGGCGGTTCTCGATTTCGGTTTTCCAATCAGGCATGTTCGGACTCCATGACGCGGCCGATGGCGGCCACAAATTCGCGCCAGCTCTGGCGCTGCTGTGCGAGCGCCCGGCGGCCCTCCGGCGTAAGGTGGTAGTAGCGGCGCCGGCGTTGCGGCGGCTTTTCCACCCACTTGCCCTGCACTAAGCCTTCTTCTTCCAGCCGGTAAAGCAGGGGATAAAGCGTGGTGACGTGAAAGCGCAGGGAACCACCCGAGCGAGCCTCGATGAGCTTCGCGATGTCATAGCCATGCCGGGACTGCTGCTCGAGAAGCGAAAGAATCAGGAGTTCGGCACTGCCTTTTTTCCATTCGTGATTGGGTCGATGCGTTCCCATATATGCGACCCCAATATACCAAGCTCCCACATGTTCTGTCAAGCACCCGCCGCCGACGGTTCCCATTCATAACTCTGCAATAGATCCGGTGGCCTTGCCGTCGGGTCGGCCAGCCAAGAGTTCGTCCACACTTCGGCGGATTACTTCTACCTAGTTGCTCGGCGTTTACGAGCGCCGGAGCGCCTCACGCTCAGATCGGGTCACGTTGTACTTTGAAGCCTTTGAAGGATTCCCATCCATTCGACCATAACGGATTCGGGCTGGGAAACGCCCTTTGCGGAAAGTGGGACGACTGCACCTTGAAAGCGGACCAGACTCCCATCGCTCTTGGTATCACTAACGAGTAGCCGCCATGTCTCGCCAACCGGGACCGCTTAGGGAACCGCCGCGGCTGGAGACGCTGCGCCACGACCGCGCCTGCACGTATTGGACGGACCCCCCCAGTCTTTTTGGCGCATTCTGGCGCTGGTCCAAAAGGCTAAAATCCGCCGCCTAGGGCTGTCAGCGCATGTTGCTGATTTAGCGGGGATAAGAAATTTCAAGAAGATGGCGGAAGCATAATTTCAGGTGGTCACCAGACTACATTCTTCTAGC
>CAWIUZ010000098.1:0-6932 GCA_963838915.1 uncultured Acidobacteriota bacterium | reverse complement strand
GCTCACGCCCCGCCGGCTGCAAGCCTAGAATGCGCCGCAACTCCTCCAGCCGAATCTCCTCGCAAACGTCGAAAAGAATCAAGATCAATACGGAACCGCGAAGCTGGGTGGTTGACATTCAGACCTCGGAATTCGAATCTGCAGGTAGATGCCACAATTATAGAAGTGGTTAGTGCTTAGTGGCTAGTGCCTAGAAGTCATTTCAAAACCTTGCGTCGCCGATTGCAACGAGCATTCCAGGCTGCGCAGGGATCGTGTGCTCCCCGGAGGGGAGCAATTTGAGTAGCCGGGGGTGAAGCCCCCGGACCAGGCTCCACACCCCGCCTTCGGCACCCCTCTCCCCGCCGGCGGGGAGAGGGGGAAGGGGGTGAGGGGCGACGTTTCCGGGGGCTTTGCCCCCGGCTACTCACGTCCAGCCCCTGCGGGGCTGAGCCCTCCGCTGGATGGGTTTGCCGGGCGATTGCGGGAGGTTTTGAAACAGCTTCTAGTGCTTTGAAAAGGCGTCCCCGCGGCGGTTCGCGAAACGCCACTACATTGACTACTAGGCACTCGCCACGAACCGCTGCTGTTATATAATCGGTTGCATGCGTCCCGAGTTCCTGGCTATACCCTTCGAGGACACTGAAAAGGCAAGTCTGAACCTGGCGCGGCTCGAGCAGCAATTGGCGCCGAGGCTGATGGTGCCCCTGGCATCGTTGCTTGCCCACTCACCGGATGCCGACGGAGCGCTTAATCTCTTGGAACGGTACGCGCGGGAAGCCCCGGCAGAGGTGTTGGGAGAGATTGCGCGCCATCCGGCGGCCTTGTCTTACCTCGTGGCGATCTTCGGCCACAGCGGATTTCTGGCGGAGACCCTGTTGTCGGAGCCGGGCCTTGTCATTCAGTTTGCCCGCGACCGCAACTTCACTAAGCTGAAATCCAAAGAAGACTTGATGCAGGACTACGCCCGCTTTGCCACCACCAACCCGGACCCGTGGCCGGCGGCCCAGTTGGCGCGCTTCAAACGGCGCAACTACTCGCGCATCGCGATGAAGGATGTTTTGGGGATGTCGACTCTGGGTGAAACGACTCTGGAGTTGGCCACCTTGGCGGACGTGATTTTGACGAACGCTTTCCTTTTCTGCGACGGCGAACTGGAAAAACGCTACGGACAACCCCAGTACGTTGACGCGCAGGGCCGCATTGCACGCAGCGGATTCAGCATTATTTCTCTGGGAAAGCTGGGCGGCAACGAACTGAATTACAGCTCCGACATCGACCTGTTGTTTCTCTACTCCCACGACGGCGAAACCGCCGGGGGGAACGAGGCGGTAGTTTCGAACAAAGAGTACTTTGTCCGCTTGGCCAACGCCATCACCCGCACCATTACGCAGCCGACGCCCCAGGGCGAGGTTTTCCGCGTCGATTTGCGCCTGCGCCCGGAAGGCGAACAGGGCGACCTGGCCATTTCGCTTAAATCGTCTCTCGAGTATTACGAGCATCGGGCACGGGATTGGGAGCTGCAGATGCTGATCAAGGCGCGCCACTCCGCGGGCAATTCGATGCTGACCCGCGATTTTCTGCGTGGCGTCGAGCAGGAGATCTACGGCTCGCCGGGAGATTTTGAGGCGGTCGAAAGCGTTCTGTGGTCGCGCGAGCGGATCTCCAAAAGGATGCGCGAGAGTGGCAGCGAGGCCGTGGACGTCAAACACCACTCGGGGGGCATCCGCGACATCGAGTTTACGGCGCAGTGCCTTCAGCGGCTCTACGGACGGCAGGATCCCTGGGTGCGCTCCGGCGGCACGCTCTTCGCGTTGCGCAAGCTCAATGACAAAGGTTGGTTGAGCGACCGCGACTATGCCCAGTTGACGAACGCTTACGTGTTCTTCCGCAAGGTGGAGCACTGCGTGCAGCTCGAGCGTGGCCAGCAGACCCATCGCTTGCCGGCCTCGGCGCGCGCGCTCGATCGGCTTGCCCGCCGCGTGGGGTTTGGCGCCACTTCCAGTGAAACCCTGGGCAATGCGCTGTCGCAGAAACTGCAAGGTGAGTTTGAAAAAGTGAGCGAAATCTACCAGCGCGTGATCCATCCCCGTACGACGCCCGCCGGCGATCAGACGTTTATGCTCAAGCCGCTTCCTTCTTTTACACCTGACCAGGGACAGGCCTCGTACGATTCCACCCTGAATTTCCTGAGCGCCCAGGCGCCGGAATTAGCGCTTTGCATTCAGGAAGCCGAAATCCCCGAGCGGGCTCGTGCGGTTGCGGCGAGACTCCTTACCGCCTTGCTGGAGTCACCGGAGCGGTTTGCCTTGGTTCGCGAAAAGCCCGAACTTCTGCGGCGCGCGCTCGAGGTGGTAAGCGAAAGTGAATACCTCGGCGAACTGCTGATCCGTCACCCCGAGGACATGATGGTTCTCGAGTCCGCGCAATCGCCGGCCTCCACCGCGCAGATGGAAATCGCACTCGGCGGATCGGAAGACTCCGAACCTCATCATTGGGCGACGGAACCCGTACTAGCCATGCGCCAGAAGATGACGGCGCTTCGCAGGCATTTCCAGTATCGAGTCTTGGAACTCGGCGCGGCCGATTTGGCTTCTCTCGAATCCAGTCTTCCGGTCCTGAAACGCTGGTCTGCCGTGGCCGCTCGGTGCGTTTCCAGCGCCTTGCAGATTGCCGGATCGGCTCTCGAAACCAAAGAAATGGAAGACAGAAACCGCGCCTGCCCCTTTGCAGTGCTGGCTCTGGGCCGCCTCGCCCTGAACGAGTTTGACCTCGCTTCGGATGCCGACCTGATTTTCGTGGCCGGCACCGGAATTGGACGAGACGAGCTGGATTTCTGGAAACGGCTGGCGGCAAGAATGATCGACGTTCTCTCGAGTTACACGAGTGAAGGAACGGTGTTCGCGGTCGACACGCGCCTTCGACCTCGCGGTCAGGAGGGCGAACTCGTCGTGACTCAGGAAGAAATGCTCAGCTATATCCGTGAGCACGCCCTGGTGTGGGAGGGATTGACCTACCTCAAGGCCTGTCACGTGGCGGGTGATGTGGAACTCGGGAGAGAGACCGTTTCCCGGCTCGTGAGCGCCATTTTCGAGCGGTTCGCCGCCCACCCCGCACTCGCGGCTGAGCTTCGCCAGATGCGGCGCAGGCTCGAAAAGGAAGTGCTTGTGCAGCCCACAAACACCAAGACCGCTCCGGGAGGCTATTACGACATCGACTTCGCCGTGTCTCTCCTGCGATTGAGAGGACACATCGCCACTCATCCGGGCGCCAATATGGCGGAGCAGATCGTTGCTTTGCGGTCGGCCGGACTCATGAATGTCGAAGATGGAGATGTCTTGTCAGGGGCGGCGAATTTCCTGCGCTCCGTCGATCACGCTGCTCGGTTGGTGACCGGGAAGCCGGTCGAGGGACTGCCGGAGCGCAGGGGGCACGCCGAGGTGGTTGAAAAACTGGCGCGCCGCTGGGGGTTGATCGCAGGGTCGGAAACCCTGGCCTCCACCCTCGAAGAAACCCGGCAGCGCGTGCGCGAAGTCTATAACCGCCTGATCGAAGCCGCGCCGTAGGCTGTCGTAGCGCTGACCTTCAGGTCAGCATCTGGGATACCGAGAATATGCCGACAAAGCCGTCAAAGCTCGAAACTGCTGACGCCGGGCTGCGGAGTAGCGAGCGCCCGGCTCCGTGGGACAATTCCCTATTCATGAAAGCGTGCCGAAGAGAGCTGGTGGATCGAACCCCGGTCTGGCTGATGCGCCAGGCGGGGCGGTACATGAAGGAATACCGTGAACTCCGCGCCAAGGTGCCTTTCCTGGACCTCTGCAAGAACCCGAGTCTGGTGTCTGAAGTTACCGTGACAGCAGCCAGCCGGCTGGGTGTCGACGCAGCCATCATTTTCGCCGACCTGCTGCTGATCGTCGAGCCACTGGGATTCAACCTCGCTTACGACCAGGGTGAAGGTCCGAGCATCAAGCCCGCCCTGCGCTCGCTCCAAGACGTGGCGCGGCTTAACGAAGTCGACCCGGTGCAGTCGCTGAGTTACTTCTATGATGCAATTCGCCAGACCCGGGCCGACCTCGACCTCAAATTGCCGCTTATCGGGTTCGCCGCCTGTCCGTTCACGCTGGCTTCCTATCTGGTTGAAGGCGGAGGATCGAGAAATTACCGGTACACCAAGGGGTTGATGTACTGCGAACCGCAGGCATGGCGGGCCCTCATGGAGCACCTCGCGCGTAACTTGGCCCGGTACGTTAACGGCCAGATCGCCGCAGGGGTGCAGGCTATCCAGGTTTTTGACACCTGGGTCGGCTGCCTGGGGCCCGCCGACTATCGGGAGTTTGCGCTGCCCTACACACGGATGATGATCGACGCAATCACTCCCGGCACGCCGATTATCCATTTTGGTACAGGCACGGGCATGCTGCTCGAGGCCATGCGGGAGGCCGGGGGCGACATCATTGGCTTGGATTCGCACGCTGAGCTCGATCAAGCCTGGGCTCGCGTGGGTTACGACGTGGGCGTGCAGGGCAATCTCGATCCCGTGGTACTGTACGCCGGCCGGGATTATATCCGAGGGCGCGTGCAGAGGATTTTGGGTCAGGCCGGTGGGAGGCCCGGACATATCTTCAACCTCGGCCATGGCCTGCTCCCCGACACCCCATTCGAAAATGTCGTGGCCTTGGTGGAAATGGTGCATGAGTTGAGCACATCGCGCGGAACTGCTGCTCACTGAGGGTTACATAGTATCGTGACGGGCCAACCCCCCTCGCCCCCTTGGGGGGAGAGGGGTCGGGGGGCAAGGGTCACTTCGTTCTGCAATCCTCAGTAGGTGCGGGGTTTTTTCAGGGAATTGGGCTATCCTGGCGTGACAAGCTGAGTCCGGATCGCACAGCATGGGAACTCGAAAACCAATAGTTGCTGGTCGGGAGCCTGCGGGCGTTCCCGCGGCGATCACGAATCGCCGGCGTTGGGGCATTATCGGCCTGCTGTTCATCGCCTCGCTCATCAACTATCTCGACCGCGCCACCATCTCGGTGGCGCTGCCGCTCATCTCCGCGAGTCTGAACCTTGCCGCAGCAAGCAAAGGCCTGCTGCTTTCCGCCTTTTTTTTCTCCTATGCCCTGATGCAGGTGCCGGTCGGTTGGTGCGTAGATCGCTACAATCTGCGCTGGATTTACTCCGTCCTGTTTGCCTTGTGGTCATTCGCTTGCGGCCTCACCGGCCTCGCGGGAAGCCTGGGCGTCCTGATCGGGTTCCGCGTGCTGCTGGGGATCGGCGAGTCGATCTACCTTCCCGGGGGTACCAAGATCGTCAGCGTGCTATTTGAGCCCCGAGAGCGCGGGCTCCCCTCCGGCATCTTCGATAGCGGCACGCGCGCCGGGCTATTCCTTGGGACGCCGGTGGTGGCGTGGCTCGTTGTCCTGCTTGGCTGGAGGAGGATGTTCTTCTTCGTGGGCTTCTCCGCCCTCGTCTGGCTCATTCCCTGGTGGATTGTCTTTCCCGCCCGGTTCTCCGGACAGCGGCCGGGCGCTGACAGGCACGGGCCGCCTGAAAGATTCTGGACGGTGCTCAGACACCTTCGCAGCCGGGATTTGATTGGCATTTGCCTGGGTTTTTTCTGTTTTGATTATTACTGGTACCTGCTGGTTACCTGGCTTCCTGACTATCTGGTAACCGTGCGGCATTTGACGATTCTGAAGGCCGGACTGTATGCGGCGCTTCCCTACTTCGTGTGGGGCGTCAGCGAGCCCATAGGAGGCTGGCTGGCAGACCGCCTGATCGTTATGGGCTGGGATGAAACGCGTTCGCGGAAGTGGCTCATCACCGTGGCCTTTGCTTCCGGGCTCCTGCTGGTACCTGCCGCGCGCGTCGAGAGCGCGTATACTGCGATTCTCTTTATTGCAGGCGGATCGCTGGTGGGGCTGGCCACAGGGAATCTCTTCGCCATCCTGCAATCGTGCGCTCCACCCGAGGAGGTCGGGGTGTGGACAGGGTTTGAGAATTTCGCCGGAAATGTGGGTGGGGTCATTGCCCCGGTCGCCACCGGATTTCTTATTGCCCGGACGGGCTCGTACCTCCCCGGCTTCGCCCTTGCGGCTTTGGTGCTCCTCACCGGCCTCCTGGCATACTGGTTCGTGGTGGGGAAGCTCACGTCGCGACACTCGTCATCGTGAGCCCTGCGACTGTCATTCTGAGTGGGCATGGACCGGTGAGCCGAAGGATCATGATGTCTTCGCTCAGATGACACTTTAGTTGGGCGAGAGGCTGAACTCTTCGACTCTCGACCTTTGACTCTTCAACTCCAGGAGATCCGACGTTGCCTACTTGGACTCAGCCGCTCGACCCTCTTCACCATCTTCCCTTGTCCGCGCTTGCGGCCGCGATTCCGCTGGTTGTCCTCTTGGTTCTCATGGGCGGCCTGCGCAAGGGCGGTGCGGTTTCGGCCGCCTGGGGCCTTGCCAGCGCCGCGGCGCTCGCCCTGGTGGTGTGGAATTTTCCATGGAGATTGGCCTGTCTGAGCATCGCCTATGGTTTTCTTTACGCGTTGTGGCCGATTCTGTGGCTTGTGTTTGCATCGCTATGGCTTTACAACCTCTCCATCGCTACCGGCAGCTTCGAGCAACTGAGACGCTGGACGGCCACTCATGCTTCCGGCGATCCGTTCGTACAGGCCATCCTGGTGGCCTTCTGCTTCGGGACACTGCTCGAAGGCACCTCCGGCTTTGGGGCGCCGGTGGCGGTCTCTGCCTTCCTGTTACTGGGCCTCGGCTTCGCCGCGCGAGACGCTGTGACCCTGTCGCTCATCGCGAACACCGCGCCTGTAGCTTTCGGCGGATTGGGCATACCCATCGTGGCGCTGGCTGCGGTGACGGGCCTCGACCAGATGAAGCTCTCCGCCATGCTGGGTCGCCAACTTCCTTTCCTGTCCGTCGTCTTGCCGGGCTACCTGGTCTGGG
>CAWIUZ010000097.1:0-7811 GCA_963838915.1 uncultured Acidobacteriota bacterium | reverse complement strand
GACGAGGAACGTGGAGACACTGTTCCTCTCTACGAACTCCAGCGGCGATATGCGGGCCACAGGCTCCTCTTGCTGAGCAACGGCGAGAAACTCACAGACGCGCTCAGCGGCAGCCTGGCGGCGTGGTCATCGCTGCTTCTCGAGTGGAAAGATCGCGGCGTCCTGACTCCGGAACCTCTGGCGCAGTGGGGAT
Organism: uncultured Acidobacteriota bacterium; assembly: GCA_963838915.1. Classification (GTDB taxonomy): domain Bacteria; phylum Acidobacteriota; class Terriglobia; order UBA7540; family UBA7540; genus CAVROP01. Next base: position 7,618 of record CAWIUZ010000097.1, on the reverse strand, counting down.
TGCGGGAGAAAGCCTTGGCAAGTCAGTTTATCGTCCTGCCCGCGACAACCGAGGGACTGTTTGCGCTCGGAGATTATTTCGAATTGCCGTCACAAACGGATACCTCGGGCATCGAGAGAACTTCGCCGGACCAGGCCCCGCCGGTGGCGGACGATCCCAGGGGCATAGAAGCCCTTCGGAACTATTTGGGCGATCCGACGTTTCGGTGGCTGGCCGCCTGCGCCGTCTACCCTGAGCTCCACTGGGACCTCACGCTTTACCTCGGCTCACTCCCCTGTTTCGGCCCGGGTCTGGTCACCGAGCAAAACCTCCTGAAACTCGTCCGCCTGCCGTGGTTTCGGAGGGGCTCGATTCCCGATGAATTGCGTTTGCCTCTCATCCGGGGATTGGGCGAGGAGCGTGAGACGGCCGTCCGCGAGGCGATTGTGGACTTGCTCGAGAAGAACCCTGCGCCTAAGGAAACTTACGCCAGCGACGCCCGGCAACTCGAGATCCTGTTTCAACGCCATTGGCTGGATCGCCAAAGCTCGAAGAAACGCGGTGAACTCATTCGTGCACTCCGCGCCATGCCGGAGGACGACCTCGCTCAGAATTACACCATGCTGCGCTCCGTCGAGTCGGTCTCCAAATCACGCCTGGACGTCGCTTTGCCCGCTCGGCTGCGCAGAATGCTATTCCCCAGTGGCCTTTCTGCGTTCGGCCTCCGCACCTCCGTAAGGTTTGCGGCCACGTTGGCTCTCATTGCCGCTGGGGCAGTCGCCCTGACGCCCCGCGGCGTTGTGGTGTGGAGGCGGATTATTCAGTCCCCTCCGCCACCTCCTGCAGTTGAAGTTGAACTGAAGACCTCGCCGCCAGGCGCCACGCTGCTGGTCGATGGCAAGGAAGTTGGCGCGTCCCCACATCGAGTCACGCTGTCTGATGGAACTTACAAAATAGACGCTCGAAAGGAGGGATTCAAGTCTTCACTCGGGACTCTGACCATCAAAGATGGCTCTTCCAATTCGTTCAATCCGACCCTCGTGCCCCTCGCCACCGCGTTGAGAATATCGACGGATCTACAAGCTCCTCAAATCAGTCTGGATGGCCAGCCAGCAGGCGAAATTAAGGACGGAGTGTTCACGCTTGAAACTCTCGATATGGGCAAACACACCATTCGCGTCTTCGAAGGGCACACTGAGGCTACCATCGCCTTTGAAGCAAAACCAGGGGCCATGCCGGTTCTTACCGAGGACATCCAGCAAAAGGACCTCAAGGTGGTTGCCGTAAGCACATTCGCGAGCCAGGGCAGGGCCCAGCTTACTTTTGGCCCTCTTCCGGTTGCCGTGGATGGGGTGCAAAAGGGCGAAGTAAGCTCTGGGGCTCTCGAATTGAACGGTCTCTCCAGCGGTACTCACCAATTGAATTGGGGCGAAGGCAAGGAGCAAGGGACATCGCAATTTGAATTCGGCGACAACCCGGCACTTGTGATTCGTTTGATCTCAGATCGACCCGTAGGTGGTCTCGTGGTACGCGTGGACCAAGATGACGCTGAGGTGTTTGTCGACGGCAAGGACAAAGGAAAGACAAAGAACGGGGGCCTGAGGGTTTCCAACCTAACTGCTAAGCAACACGTGGTCACATTAGTCAAAGATGGGTATCACAGCGAACCCGATCACATAATTCTCACCACCGTTAAGGGGAGCGAAATCGCGGCGGAATTTAAACTCCTAGCTAATACGCGGCTGGAGTCCGAGCCGAATCCCCGCGAGGTGCTGACCAGGCAAGCGATCTACGCGTTTAATAAACAGCAGTACGTGTTACCCGAAGGGCAGAACGCCGTCTCCTACCTGAAACAACTTCGCGAGCTTGATCCAAACTTTGCTTGGGCCAAGGAGGAACTCGAGCTGAGCATACAAGGGGCAATGCATCAGGCCGATGAAGCTATAAATCAAAATGACTTTTACAGGGCACAGGAGGTTGCTGATGCCTTGGTGCAATTGCAGCCAGATCGAAAAGAGGGAAAGTCTCTTCTGGAAGATCTTCGGTACCGCGAGAAGCAATACGCGGCTGTAAACCGCCCTAAACCCCCGGCATCTCCCGCCTTCGTTGCCGCAGATATGGACAGATCCGCGGCGGGCGAGGTGAATGGCCAACTGCGTGCTTTCTGCGGACGCATCAGGAGCACGCTGAGCAAGTACCCATTCCAGCCTTCGTCACAGGAGGACACAAGCATCGAGGAACTGACGCGATGGTTTGCGCCGCAGAGCGGCGAGATTTGGAAGTTCCAGGCTCAAACGCTCGGAAAACTGACTGAAAAACGGGGTTCTCGATGGACCGAGAAGGATCCCACCAGTAAGCCACAAGTAACCGGTGAAGTTCTGAGTTTCCTCAACAGCGCGCAAGCAGTTGCAGACGCGTTTTTCCCTGGCGCAGCCACTCAGCCGCATCTGACGTTTGTCCTGCGACCGAGACTAGACCCCGCTCTCGGAGACTCGATTCTGGAACTCGAAATCGATGGAAAGTCTTACCCGTGGACGACTAAGGTCCAGAAGCAGTTCACGTGGCCCCCTCCTGCCGGCTCGCAGTCCCTCGGAGCTACTGCATGGATTAAAGGTGGGCCCCTCGAGCTTAATATTGCCTCCGGTCCGGGCATCTGGGGCATTTTCCGAATCATTGGTGACGCCGAGCCTCGAGCCCTGAATGGCAGGATCGTCGAATGGACGTATTCGGGCGGCGAGAGAGGGCTCCGGCAACCGATCCATCCCGCTCCCGTCCGAATGGAAATTATCGAATTCCCCGGAGGTGTCGACGTTTTCAACCCGCAGTTTTATGAAGGCCTGAAGTGTCCGGCGCGGGCAGTCCAGTAGCGGCGCGAACCGGATCTCGCAACTCCGCCATACCCGGCGCGGCAATTGCCGATAGTCCCAGAACGTATGTCCGCGGTATGCGCCGGTGGTTACCTGCTCACTCGCGGCGACCCGAGAATCTCAGGCGAGGTGGATCAGCGCGGGTCCAGCCTGTGAAGCTACTTGGCGCAGGCGGACTGTAGCTGGTCGAGGTGGAACTCGGAAGGGTTCAACGGGGCAAAGTGGTCATGTTTGCCTGCGGCAGTCCGCACTTCGAACTCGTCGTGACGGTGCTTCTTGAACTGGACGCCTGAGCAGGCATAACTCAGGTTGTGGGGTTCGCCCTCCGATGCCGACTCGCCTGTGAACTTGAGTTGATGCTCGCTCACGCTCAGGGTGCCCTGGCAATAAGCTTTGTGTGCATGCAGGTGGCGCACTCGAGCACTGAAAACGGGCGGCGCCGGCTGCGCGGGCTGATGGTCCTTTATATACTGCTCCTCAGCTTTTTGAATATCGTCGCGAAGCTTGCTCACATCCTTGTCTCGCTCGGGCAGCAGTTCCGCGAGGGCGTCTGCGATCTGACGTGCCCCGTCATATTCATTCTGTTGAAGCGCTTGACCTGCCTGATAGAGCGCACCTTGCAGGCTATCGTTAAGGCGAGCTTTGTAGTAATCACTCTTCGGATCAAGCTCCAGAAGCTGTTTCCAGTAGTAAACGGCGTTCTCCCGGACGGGGAACACGTAGTGCTGGTTCGCATAGGCGTCGAGCGCTTGCTGCCGTAATTTATCTTGAGGATTCGGCGGGGGGGCCGGAGCTTCAGCGGGACGCAGCTTGAATTCCACAATCCTGTCGCTTCCCTTGAGAACGATTACGGATTGCTCTTCGGGGCCACTTACGTAGCCCGCTTTCGTGACCTCGACAACGTATTCCCTGGCCGGCAGATTGGGAATTCTACAGATGCCATTCTTCGTCGAGCCTTTCTCTTTACCGTCGATCCAGACCTGGGCGTCATCCTGGTCGGCGTGCACCACAAGACTCCCAACGGCTCGCTCCGACATCAGCCAAATCGTCAGCGCCGGAGCCGGGCTTGCTTCAAACTGCTTCATCCCCTGATCCTTCCCCTGCCCCCAAGTCAGCAAGTGAGAGCCCCAGGTGAGTTCTTTCAACTCAAAACCCTCAGAGCCCATTTCACGCAGCGGTTTATCATCGAGTGCAACGGGTGCAGCGCCGAACGTAGACCGAACCTTGCCCTGGCTACCGAGCGCGCTCAGGGCAACAACCTTGAGACCCTTAGTCGTGATGGCGCTGGTCAGGGCGGGCATGTCCCCGGGCCTTACTTCAAAAAGGACGGTTGCCGTCGCGTCGCGGCCGGAGACCCGCAAATTGTGTGGGCCGGCAGGCAAGTCCAGTACAAACTGCCCATCCTTCATTTCGCCGGCTGGTTGTCCCTCCAGCCAGATCTGCGGAGCCTTGAGGTCTGTAAACACGCTCAGTGTTGTTGCGACTGGTGTGAGAGATAGATCGAGCGATGCGGGCAAGCCACGCTGGACGATCAAAGACGGCGACAACGGCTGATAACCTTCCTTAAGGGCGTTCACCTTGTACGTCCCTTCTTGCATTGGAATCTCGAGTGGGGATGCGCCTCGCTCTTTGCTGTTAATCAAAATCCTGGCGCCCTGCGGGGATGTATTCAGATGAACCACGATTGCAGGAGCCGGCGGTGGTACTGGTCCTGATTTCAGAATCCTGGTTACCAACCCCACGCCACCCACGAGCGCGACGATAACCACGGCAGCTCCAATGCCTTCGCGCCGCAACCTCAAGCCTGACGGCCAAAGGTGCCCATGTGCCCAGTCCAGTGCAGTGTGCAATAACTTCTCGAGTGACTGATGGCCGCCTTCTCCATCAAGCTCGCCAACTGGGGTCGGAGGTTCGAGGGATGGGCCGAGCGGTTCCGGGAATTCCTCAGGTTCATCAACGGTTAGTCCAGATCCAACCCGAGAAAAGACGAGAGTCTGGTGCAACTGGGATAGCCTGGGCTCCTGCGGATAAACCGCCAGGCCACGCCCCACCTCATCCGAGGCTCCCTCCAGGTCTCCCGCGGCCTGCAATTGCCGAGCTGACGCGATGCACAAATCGATAAACTCGTGTTTCTTCCTGTCCCCTATGAGAGTTCGAAGACTCTTAGCCAGCGCATGGCCCGGATCGATGCCCAAGGCTTCCTCGATCATGCCCTCGGCAGCGCGCCAATCGACTTCCAGCAGGTTCTGACCTCGTTCAGCAAGGGCATCACACAGTACGGCGCGGGTCCGGCGACTATGCTCATCCAGGCGATACGCGTTCCGCAGGGCTTCCAGAGCTTCTTCAACGCGCTGCTGGGCATAGAGTTCCTGGCCCTGAGACACAAGCGCTCGCACCCGGCCCTGGAGCTCCACGCCCGCCGCGGCCTGTTTTTCGAGTTCTCCTACTTCGAAGTCATCAGGAAATTCCGCACGCGCTTTCTTGCAAGCGTCGAGCGCGCCCGAATAGTCCCGCGCTTGTAAGTTTCTATCAATATTCTCGACCCAACGGGCCCTGGCAGCGCTTCGAGCCTGAAGATCACGCCTCTTCATTAGCCGCTCGACCTCAATATTCAGCCCAGGATAGCTGCTGTAAATCATTCCAAGAATGTCCCATTGTCCCAGGGCCTCGCCGAACTGACCTCCTTCTTCAAGAAGGCGTGCCTTTGCAACGATCCCATTGATCAAATCGCGCTTTTCACGCATCAGACGCAACGCCTTTTCGAAGTGAGCCTCGCCGGGATGAAGCTCGAGAGCTTCACGCAGAATGGTGACACGCTTATCAGGATCCGGCTCGGCCTCCGCGCGACGATCGGTCTCTGCTATAAACTCCGATAAGTGCTGCCTTTGTCGCTCCTCCACCTCGAGTTTCAATACTTGGAGCAACGCCTGGCTCGGATATTTCCCCAGGTACTCGTCACAGATGGCCAATGCTTTGGCAAAATGGCCGTTCTTAAGATGCATGCGTGCTTCACCACAGGCGTTGTTGATCGCTTCGTGCTCGGAGCGAATTCTGTTGTAGACCTCTTGGTAGGCCTGGGAACCCGAGGGCAATGTGGTGTCAGGGGCTAGACGGTCCAGATCCAGGACTAATGCCATGTCATCGAGTGCGGTTTTTAACTCCCCTCTCTGCCAGGCCTCTTGTGCAGCCTTGAAAATTCTCTGCTTCTCCTGGCGCTGCCGCGAGTACTCCGCTGATCGACGGTCGATCTCCTCCAACAACTGGAGCGCGACGTTATCGAGAGGCGAAGCCTTTAGTACGTTCTCGACGGCCTCGCGGGCATGCCCGTAATCGTGATTGCTGATGTGCTGGTGAGCCAGGCGCAACCAGCCTTCAATTTTGCGCTGCGCGTTTATCTTCTCGATGGCGATCCTTAACCCCAGTGCTGCGGCGTTTCCAGGATCCAATTCGAGCACCTGAAGTATCTTCTGCAGGGCCAGGGGGTATTCGTCCTCTTCGAGGCGGGCGCGGGCGCTTTCCAGTAGTTGACCGATGGTTTTCCGTTGCGACGCTTGATTGATCTGGGAGCGCAAGGACGATATATCGGGAGAGAGGTTCCCCTCCGCTTCCAACTCGCTCAGAATCTCACCCGCAAATTGATAGTCCTTCTGTTCAAAGGCGTTTCGGGCGCGCTGAATTCTCGGCTGGATGCGGGCAGGGTCGAATAACTCGATGGGTTCCCCGCGCAATGCCTTTCCGAGTGTTTCAGCAAACTCGCGGGCGCTCGAAAAGCGGTGCCAAGGCTGCTTCGCCATCGCTTTGTGGATAACCCGGCTGAGAGCCTCACTGACCGCCGGGTTGTGCTCCGAGGCGGACGGGGGAATTTGATGGAGGATCGCATCGGCTATCCCGTGCTCCGTAGGGCGGTCAAAAGGCCGGCACCCGGCGAGAGTTTCGTAGGTGACGACGCCAAGAGAGAAGATGTCGGAGAGCGGAGACAGTGCCTTCATCTCGAGCTGTTCGGGCGCCATGTAGGCGAGAGTACCGATGGGAATGCGCGTAGTGCCGCTGTTCACAATATGGGCTACGCCAAAGTCGATGATTTTCACCGAATCGTCTTCCATGATGAAGATATTGCTCGGCTTCAGGTCTCGGTGGACCAGGCCGCGGTCGTGGGCGGCTTGCAAGCCCTTGCAGGCTTGGCAGATGATGCTGACCGAGCGTTCAGTGGTTTGCAGGCGGCCGGCGCTGCCGATCAACTCGGCCAAAGTATGCCCCCGCAACAACGGCATTACAAAGAATGGCTTACTGACCCCTTCGTCCTGATATTCCCCCCGATCGAAGATGGTCACGACGTTTGGGGCATCCCACCCGGCAAGCACCTTCCATTCCCGCTCAAACAACTCCAACGCCTTGGAATCCGGCGAGAGCCGCATCACCTTGACCGCTACCTCGCACCCCATGCGAGTGTCGTAGGCTCTGTAAACCTCTCCCATTCCGCCTTGGGCGATGCGGGCTTTGATGTCATAACGGTTGCTCAGCCTCTTTGGTACCGCCATACTCGGCTCCTGACTCTTCTGCTTCTGCGCTCCCAATGTAGGGTGCGTAATTCCAGGCCAAAAGGGGCCACCCGCGAACGCAATTCGGCGGTCATCCAAGCGCGACCGCGCGGAGGCGGAGGCGCTCATTTTCAGGATTTGCAGTAAGTCATTTACTTTGAAAAGACTTCGCAGTAGGAGGAGGGTATAGGATGGCCCTCAAGAACGGCAGACGGTCTCCCGTCCTTAGCCCGC
>CAWIUZ010000096.1:0-3102 GCA_963838915.1 uncultured Acidobacteriota bacterium | reverse complement strand
GCGGCGCATAATTCGCATGGCTTCGGAAGACATCGGCCTCGCCGATCCCAATGCTTTAGCGGTGAGCGTCGCCGCCATGCAAGCGGCGCATTTCGTGGGCATGCCTGAGGGCAACCTGGCCCTGGCCGAGGCCGCCGTCTACCTTGCGCTCGCGCCCAAGTCTAATGCGCTTTACGTGGGCTACGGCGAAGTGGTGCAAGACGCGCAGAAAACCCTCGCCGAGCCCGTGCCGTTTCATTTGCGCAACGCCGTAACCGGCTTGATGGCCAATCAGGGTTACGGCAAAGGCTATCAGTACGCCCACAACGCTCCCGATCGCCTCACCGACATGCAGTGCCTCCCCGACAACCTCAAAGAGCGCCGCTATTACCGCCCTACCGATCAAGGATTCGAGAAAAGACTGAAAGAGAAGATGGCAGCGATTGCGGAGTGGAAGAAGAAAAACGTCGAGAAGTAACTGGGTCTGAAATCGGAAATTGGAGATTTCAGATTTGAGATTGGATCACACCGGTGCTGACCTGAAGGTCAGCGCTACTTCACTGCCTTGGCTGACGACGGCGCCACGCGTTCGAGCGCCTCGAGGAACTGCTGGTTTTCTTCGTGCACGCCCACGGTGACGCGCAGAGAAGTGGGAAAGCCGTAGAGCTTCATGGGGCGCACAATCACGCCCTCGTGAAGCAGCCGGATGAAATCTTCTTCGCAGTCGCGGCCCGTCTCGATCAGCAGGAAGTTACCCACCGAAGGCGTGTAGCGCACTCCCATCAGGGTCAATTCCTGGGTCAGGAACTTCATTTCCGTGGCATTCATTTCCACCGAGCGCGCCACGTGCTCGTGGTCGTCGAGCGCCGCCAGGCCCGCAACCTGCGCCAGGCTCGAGGCATTGAAGGGCGAACGGATGCGGTTCAGACATTCAATCAATTCCTGGTGACCCATGCCGTAACCCAAGCGCAGGCCCGCCAGGCCATGCACCTTCGAGAACGTCCGAAGCACCAGGATATTCCGGCCTGCCCGCACGCTGTCCAATGATCGGGAATAATCAGGGCGCTGCACGTACTCGTAATAGGCCTCATCGAGCACCACCAAAACCTGCGGCGGGATCGAGTCGAGAAAACGGGCGAGCGCCTCAGCAGTGAACATGGTTCCCGTGGGATTATTGGGATTGCCGAGGTAGACTAACTTGGTTTTTTGAGTAATGGTATGCGCCATGGCGGCGAGATCGAACGCCGACTCGCGCATGGGCGTGGTCACCACTCCCGCTCCCATGGCCTCAATCGCCTGCCGGTACATGTAGAATGCCGACTCGGACGTGACCGCTTCGTCACCGCCGCCGAGAAACGTCTTGGCCACCAGTTCCATCAACTCCGTCGAGCCTGCTCCCAGGATGATCTGGTCGATGTTCAAGTGGTGGATTTCCGCCAGTTTCCGGCGCAGGTAATACCCGCTTCCGTCGGGAAATGAATGTATCCGATTCAGGTGGTTTCGAATGGCTTCCTGGGCCTTTGGGGAAGGCCCCAACGGGTTTTCGTTCGATGCGAGCTTGATGGCGGTCCGTCCCAGTTCGCGTTCGACCTCCTCCACCGGTTTGCCCGGGGGATAGGGCCGGATGCGGCTCGACCAGGGCGGGAGTATGTCGTAAATGATGGATCGTGGCATGATATTTTGAGCGAAGCGCCGTAGCGCTGACCTTTAGGTCAGCATCTTCCCACCTTCCGATCCTGCTGACCTAAAGGTCAGCGCTACGTTGCAATCCGGCCTTCCAGTTTTTCAAGCGATTCACTTCCGCGGCTCGCAGCTCACGAAACTTTCCCGGCTCGAGACCATGGTCCGTGAGAAAAGCAATGCGCGCGCGCTTCGACTTTAGCACCCCTTGCCCGATGCGCTCAAACATCCGCCGCACCTGGTGGTATCTTCCTTCGACCAGGGTGATTTCGTACCAGGGTTTTTCACTCGAGGGAAGGGGGCGGATTTGGCACGGGGCGGTGCGGCGGCCATCCAGAACGATCCCCGCTTCCAGCTTTTTTATGTCTACTTCGGCTGCCTGGCCTTCCAGCTTGACGTGATAAGTGCGGGGTACGCCGGATTTTGGGGACATCAGAAAATTGGCCAACTCACCGTCGTTCGTGAGCAGCATCAGACCGGAGGAATTGAAGTCGAGCCGTCCCACCGGATAAACTCTTTCCTTGATGGCGCGCACCAGCGAGATAACGGTGGGGCGGTGTTGCGGATCGCTAACCGTGGAGACATACCCGGGCGGCTTATTCAGCAGAAGGTACAACCGCCGGTGGCTGCGCTTGAGCGGTTTGCCGTCCACCGTGATCCGATCGCGAGCCGGGTCAGCCTTGGACCCCAATTCGGACACTACCTGCCCGTTCACCGAGACGCGGCCCTGCACGATGAGCTCTTCGGCCTTGCGCCGGGAGGTTATACCCGCCTCGGCAATAATCTTTTGAAGTCGTTCTTGCATGTGCATCGGTCCTGAGTAGCGCAGGCTCTGTCGTCCTGAGCGAAGCGAAGGATCTCGGAAGTTAATCCTTCAGGCAACGAGCGGAGATCCTTCGCCGCCATGAAAACAGCGAACCGGAACCCCCTCACCCGACCCGCGCCAGCTGATGACAGCGCCGTCGCGGGCCACCCTCTCCCCCAAGGGGGAGAGGGCATTTTGATGAACCGTGGCGAGCCGGAGGCGAAGGGGAATCTCGCAGTGCCTTGAAAATGTTCTGGCCCTGTGGGTTTTGGGCACGTTTTTGCTTGCCGCATTTATCAACTACACCGTCAACGCGCGTTCGGTCCTGCCCTTGGTCCCAGCGGTCGGCATCTTGTTAGCGCGGCGTTTGGACCGACTTTTCGTCCGGTTCCGAGCCGCATCCTCGCAGTAAGAGTCGCTCTCGCTCTGTTGGTGTCGGGCTTTTTCGCGCTCTGGATTGCGACCGCCGACGCGGAGTTGGCCAATTCCGCACGCACCGCAGCGGCTGTCTGCCGTGAAAAGACGCGTGGGAAGGGGCGCACGCTGTGGTTTGAGGGTCACTGGGGCTTTCAATACTACATGCAATTGCTCGGTGCTCATCCTTTGGATATGGTCAACCCTCAAGCGCGCCCTGGCGA
>CAWIUZ010000095.1:0-55851 GCA_963838915.1 uncultured Acidobacteriota bacterium | reverse complement strand
ACCAACTTCCTGGGTGCTTCTGGCCTTGAAAGAAGTCGAGGAGTTGAGAAGTCGAGAGGTCGAGAAGTCCAAAACTGCCCAGCTTCCCGACTCCTCGACTCCTCGACTCCTCAACTTGTTGAACGGAGGAGTGCGTTGGCTGCGAGAGTGCCAATTGCCGGATGGATCGTGGCCGTCCTTTGCCGGTCAGACGCATGGCTGCTGGGTGACAGCGATGGCCAGCCTGGCCCTGTACGTACTCGGAGACTCGCAAGATCGCGCGGCGCGCGGACTTCATTGGCTCTCGAAGGCCTGGCCGGTGGAAGGCCGCCTCTGGCAACGAATCACCCTCAAGGTGTTGCGGCGCAGGAAGGTGGTTCGCCAGGACGAGTCCTTGCGGGGTTGGAGTTGGACACCCGGCACGGCAAGCTGGGTCGAGCCGACCTCCTACTCCCTGATTGCCTTTCGCCACATTCCCAGAGAATTGCATCCCCGCGGTGCGGAGCGACGCCGGCGGCTTGCGGAACGCATGCTCTACGACCGAATGTGTCCGGGGGGCGGCTGGAACAACGGCAACCCCCTCGTTTACGGGGCTGCGGGCGTTCCACGTATTGGTCCGACCGTCTGGGCGCTGCTGGCCCTTCAGGAATACAGGGACCGCCCGGAGAACCGCCGCAGCCTGGAGTGGTTGGAACAAGCCTATTCTCAGATCCAAGGACCCGGCTCGCTCGCGCTCGCCCACCTCTGTTTGCAGACCTACGGCCGCTCGGCGCCCCCCTTGGGGTCATCCCTGGCGGCCCTGAACTCAAACAACCAGTTTCTTGGTAATCTCCTGGTGGCGGCCTGGGCGACCATCGCGTTGAGCGGTCGGCCGCGCTGGCTCTCACCGGCAATCGGAAACTAGAGTTGCGAGAGAGTAGCGCCGACCTTTAGAGCCTGCCCTGAGCGGAGCGAAGAGTCGGCAGGTGCTGACCTAAAGGTCGGCGCTACGGGTGAACGCAATATCGGCACGCAGCGCTGGAAGGTAGAAATCAGAAAGCGCTTTCTATTTTCCGGTTTCTGGTTTCTAATTCCTGCTTGGAAAAATGAGTGCGAACAACAACTCGTTGATGCCCTCCTTCAATCGGCCAGCTTCGCGGGTCGCGATACGCAAAGCGCCTAACTATCAGGTTGACCTGACGGCGTTGCTTGATGAGACCTTGCGTGAGTTCGATTTGAAGGTGCAGGGTTCGAAGGTGCTGCTGAAGCCGAATTTCGTCGAGCCAGACCCTCAGGGTGTGATCAACACTCACCCGGCGGTCGTGGCAGCGGCGCGGGATTGCTTCCTGCGCCTGGGCGCGCGGAGTGTTATCGTCGCGGAAGGGCCTGGGCACGAACGGGATACGGAAGGCATCCTGGAGACCAACCACCTCCGCGACTACCTGGGGCCGCTCGAGGGAAAGTTTGTTGACCTCAACCTCGACGACGTTCACTTAGTGCCCACGCGCACCCGTGCCTCCCGGGTGAAAGAGCTCTATTTACCGCGAACCGCGCTTGAGGCTGACTTCGTGGTCTCGATGCCCAAGCTCAAGACCCACCACTGGGCTGGAGTCACGCTCTCGCTCAAGAACATGTTCGGCATCGTTCCTGGAAGCTGTTACGGCTGGCCCAAGAACGCGCTGCATTGGGCGGGCCTGACAAACTCCATTCTCGACATCAACAGCACCGTGCGGCCCGATTTTGCTATCGTAGACGGCATCGTTGGCATGGAGGGCAACGGACCGCTCCAGGGTGAGGCCAAACCTTGCGGCCTGATCGTGGCCGGAGATGATCCGGTGGCCGTCGATGCCACTTGTGCACGCATCATGGGATTGGTCCCTGAGCGGATTAATTACCTCACCCAAGCCGGTTTGCTGCTGGGCCATCTGAAGAGCGATAAGATCCGGCAGCTCGGGGAATCCCCCGAGAGCGTGCGGACTTGCTTCGCAGTCCTCGATGCGTTCAAGCGCCTGAGAGGCGAAAATGCCCAGTCTTGAGACCGCTGCGCAGCCCCTGGTAGCCCATAACCCGCGCCCCCCGGGTCTCCTGAAGAGAGCCTTCTCGTTCCCTAGCCTATTGGGCATCGTCCTGGTGGGCAGTTCGTTCATGCTGCTGCTCACTTTCTTCCGCATCGATGGCGATACCTGGTGGCACTTGCTGGCGGGGGAACGCATCCTTAGCACGCATCACTGGCCTACATCCGATATCTATTCTTTCAGCGCGCCCGGCGCCGAATGGATAGCCTACGAGTGGCTGAGCGAGGTCATCCTGGCGTGGGTGGCGCGGCTTGCCGGCCTGGCGGGCCTGATGGGGCTGCTGTTTGTCCTTACCAGTGCCGTACTGGTGCTTTCTTATTACTACGCCCACCTGCGCTGCGGAAACTCAAAGGCGGCTTTCGTGGCCTCGTGGGTATTCCTGCCTCTGGCCGGAGTGTGGTTCGCCGTTCACCCCTATCTCTTCGGGTATATTTACCTCCTTGCGACACTGATCTTTTTGGAACGATTCCGTCAAGGGCATCACAAGTCATTATGGATTCTTCCGTTGGCTTTCTGCCTCTGGGTCAATTCGCATGGCTCTTTCATGTTGGGGGCCGCGATCTTCGGGATCTATTGGTTGTGTGGACTGGTGAGATTCCGGGCAGGAAGCCTGGTGGCAGATGCCTGGACCGCTTCTGAGCGGCTGCAACTTGCGGCGGTCGCCCTGCTCTCCCTTCTGGCCGGGTGCGCGACGCCTTACGGGACGCGCCTTGCCGCTTATCCCTTGCAGATGATTCTCTTCCAGCAGGGTATTACAAAAAACATGACGAGCTGGGCTCCAATCCCCTTGGACAAATGGCACGGGGAGGCCTTCCTGATCCTGGTTTTGCTCTTCATCGTGGGGCTCGCGGCGGGCCGAATCAAGCTCCGGCCGGAGGAGTTGGGCGTGTTCCTCTTCGCGGTTTTCATGACTGCGGAGCATGCGCGGGCGCTTCCGCTCTTTGCTTTCGTTGTTCCGCCGCTTCTGGCAACGCTATTGGCCCCGTGGATACCGCCGTACGACGCCGCCAAGGACAAGTACGCGATAAACGCCGTCCTCATAATTCTGGCGATTGTGGGTTTCGCCTGGTATTTCCCCTCCGAGCAGCAACTCGACGAGGAGACAGCCAAACATAATCCGCGCGGCGCTGTCGAGTACCTGCGCGGGCATCCGGCGCCTGGCCCTATGCTCAACGAGCTCACGTGGGGCGGGTATCTGCCTTATATGCTCGGTACGCAACAGCGCGTATTCATCGATGGCAGGCTCGATTTCTATCAATATCGCGGCGTGCTTCCTGACTATCTCCGTATCACACGGCTCGAACGCGACACTCCGCGCTTACTTCAGAAGTACAATATCCAAGCATGCCTCATCGCTCCTGGCATTCCACTCGCGACCTATTTGGACGCCTCCCCAGAGTGGCAGAAGGTCTATGAGGACCAGGTAAGCGTGCTTTTTGTGCGCGCGCAAGTTCGAGAACAGAAGGTCGAAGCTCTGAAGTCGAAATGAGAAACACACTCAGGCCCGCAGCCCCCAGAAGTCTGCCGGAAAAACCGTTTGAGTGTCATCCTGAGGAGCCGCAGGCGACGAAGGATCTCCGCAGTTCGTTGAAACTGCAACTGCGGGGATTCTTCGCTTTGCTCAGAATGACAGAGTTCAAGGGTTTTTCAGCAGCCTGCCGGGTTCTTGACCGCTCTGCTCGCCGCCCAAACGGTATTGCCTGATTTCAAATGGAGACTCCGCCCAAACCCGCTGCCGCTTGGTTCTTGACGGCCCTGCTGGGTATCGAAGCGGTGTTCATCGCCTCGCAGGCGAGGCTCGATTTTCCATTCCTGGCCCCGGCCTTACTGGCTGCGGTGGTGATTCAAATCCGCACGTGCCGCGGCCGCCTCGAACTGCTGGCAACGGCTCTCGTGGCCGTCGGGCTGGCCATGGTACGCTTCGGGGTCCACTTGCGCCCCTTGCGCGACAACCCCTCGACCATCGGCATGTTCATCGGGTTGGCAAGCTTGGTCGTCTTGGGAGCGAAGGTCGTTCGCAGCCCTCGGCCCGAAATCCCACAGAGGATTTCCGCCTTCGGCGTCGCTTTGTCTCTCCCGGTGTTCGTAATTGTCACTGCAGTCGTGCTGCCGGGAACGGCGCACGCGCACTCTGCCACGCTGGACAGAGTCTTGTACGCTTTCGATGGCAGTCTCGGATTTCAGGCTAGTTTTGTACTAGGTCGATTTCTAAGCCGCGTGCCGTGGCTGGGGACGCTTGCGGAAATCTCCTACGAACAGGTGCCCGTGGCGGTGCTCGTGCTTTACGCCAGCACCATGGGGAAGGCAGAGCGGCGAAAACCTAATTTATTGCTGCTCTTTGCCGTAGCGAGCCTAGCCGGGTATCTGCTCTACTATCTGGTTCCAGCCGCTGGCCCGGTCCACTTGTTCCCGTCCCAGTTCCCCAACTCAGCTCCGCCTCTGGCAGGACTGACGCTACTGCCTGCCGTTCTCCCCGCCGACGCCCCCCGCAACGCCATGCCCTCGCTGCATATGACCTGGGCGGTTTTGTTGTTCTGGAACGCTCGTCGGTCCGGCATCTGGCTGCGCGCCGTTTACCTTTTGTATTTAATTCTCACGGTCTTGATCACACTTGGCTCCGGAGAACATTACCTGATTGATCTGGTAGTGGCCTTGCCTTTTGCCTTGGCTGTACAGGCCGGCTTCAGTGTGCCGATCCGCGAGTTGCCTCGCTCGCTCCTCCTCTGGTCCGGCGCGGCAGGAACTCTGGCCTGGCTCGGCTTCCTGCGCTTCGCTCGGCCGGTGTGGTTAGGCTCAATTGTCCTTGACTGGGGCCTGGTGATGGCGACGGTGGCAGGGACGGTGGTATTGGGGCGGCAGATCAATCGGGCCTTAGCGAACGGGCTTGAGGTCACAGGGCCCAGGCAAGAAGTGGAAGCAGCCTCCATGGCGACATTGGTGCCACCTAAGGGGGCGTAACTGTGACAATATATTTATTCTATACAATTGCTGGAATGATATTAATTCTGGCTTTTTCTCAACGTCATAAGTGGCAAGACCCTGCCGTCGCCTTCGGCCTGCTGGCGTTTCTTCTTCTCAATGTGGCCCTGGGAACGGTGGGCAGGCTTCCGAAAGGACAGTCGTTTGCTCCGACGATGGACTGGTATCTCTATCGAGCCGATCAGTACTTGGGAATGGATGGCCTCACCCTGGCGCGCTGGGTCTTTTCCACGCCAGTCGTGAAGGCGGTCTTGTTAGTTGCCTACGAGTCTCTTGCGGTAGCCTTTGCCATCGTCTGGAGCGCTGAGCGCTCACCCGTCATGCTGCGGGCCGTCCTGCTGGCTGCCGTGGCTGGCTTTTTGTGTTACCGAATCGCGCCTGCTACGGGGCCTCTCTACGCTTTTCGAGGCTTCCCCTGGATTCCGCCCCACACTTCCGGGCAGGTCCTCGTCGACGTGCGCATACCCCGCAATTGTCTGCCGTCTCTGCACTTTGCGTGGGCGCTACTGTTGCTCTGGAACTGTCGCGGCCGCGCGCTTCAGGCGTTTTCCTCGGCTTTCTTGTTTCTGACGGCTCTCGCCACGGTTGGCCTCGGGGAGCATTATTTTGTTGATCTCCTCGCCTCCGTGCCATTCTGTGGGGCAGTGCAGGCCATCGCGAGTTCGAAGTACTTTTCTATTTTATGGCCCTCGCGGGACCGTCACGCAGTTGACCAGCGCCGCTCCCACCTGGTTCGCTCCGAGTGAAGAGTGCGCCGACGCGGTTCACCCTTTTCCCCAAAAGGGGGATACGCGCTAGATTAAGGGCCGGTGGGGGCCGCCAAACATGCCCGAAGGGCATGAACGTCATTAGCCGTAGGTGAAACCTACGGACGAGAAGGTAGAGGTTGAGTATCTCAGCGACCACGAAGGGGTCGAATTCAACCCCTCCGGGGTTGAGTTGAATACTTAGGGATGGCATTTACCGTAGGTTTCACCTACGGCTAATGATGTTGGGTCCCTTCGGAACCCCGCGCAACGCTTAATCTAGCGCCTAGGCCCCAAAGGGGAGAGGGCAGAACGCGGAGCAGGTACGAATGTCATCAATTGAAGCCCATAGTCCGCCGCAGCCCTTCCTGTTGAGGGCAGTTTCCTTCCCGGCGCTCCTGGCAGCACTTCTGGTGGCCGCGCTTTTCGTGCCGCTTCGCGATCCAAATTTGGACCCGGACGTATGGTGGCACATTAGGGTGGGGCAGAGCATCCTGGCAACCCACCACTGCCCCACCGTAGACACTTATTCGTTCACTGTACACGGCCACCCCTGGATGGCTCACGAGTGGTTGAGTGACGTACTACTTGCGGCCGTGCAGCGGACCGGGGGGCTTCGGGGGCTGTTGGCGCTCGATCTCGTCCTGGGAGCCGCGATTGTCGTGGCGCTCTACGCCTTGACCTCACTGCGGTCGCGCAACTCCAAGGCGGCATTTGTGACCTGCGCGCTGCTGTTGCCGTTGGTGTTTATCTCAATTACGCTCCGTCCCCAGATGCTGGGCTACTTCTTTCTTATTCTCACCCTAATCATTCTGGAGCGTTTTCGCCAGGGCCGTTCCGCCACTCTCTGGTTGCTCCCACCGCTTTTCCTGTTGTGGGTCAACATGCACGGAAGTTTCGTGACAGGGCTCCTCGCCTTCGGTGTTTATGGGATCAGCGGATTGTTTAAGGTTCGCTGGGGTGGTCTTGAATCCGCACCCTGGACGGCCGCCCAGCGGCTGCGTTTGGGTGCCACGTTCCTGCTAAGCTTGTGCGTCCTTGCCGTCACGCCCTATGGGGTGAGACTTGCGGGCTACCCTCTCGATCTGGCGTTCCTCCAGCCCATCAACAGGGCTTACATCCAGGAGTGGGAGCCCATGCCCTTTAATCAGCCGTTTGGACAGTACTTCCTGGCATTGCTAGTCGCCTTCCTGCTGGCCCAAATCGTACTTGGGCCGACCTGGCAGTTGGCGGAATTGACCCTCTTTTTTGCGGGACTCTGCGCGGTTTGTCTCCATGTGCGCTTGCTTCTGGTCTTCATCCCGTTCAGCGCGCCGCTCTTTGCCATGATCCTGAGCCGCTGGGTACCAGCCTACGACGCCGGCAAGGACAAGTACGCTTTGAACGCGCTCCTGATGATCGCCATCGCGGTGGGCATACTTTGGTTTTACCCTTCAAGGGCGCGACTCGAGAGCGGCGTAGCTCGCCATTTCCCGGTCGAAGCTGTCCAGTATATCTTGCGGCATCCTCCACCACAGCCCATGTACAACAACTACATGTTCGGCGGCTACCTGATGTTTGCGCTCGACGGCCGGAGCAAGGTTTTCGTCGATGGGCGGGGGGATATCTACGAACGCGCCGGGGTTCTCACTGACTACGGGAGTATTGCCTGGGTCGCCCCAAACGCCCTTCCTCTCCTCCGGGCATATAATGTGCAGTCATGTCTTTTGGAGCGTGACGAATCTCTGGCGACCCTGCTCGCCGTCACCTCCGAATGGCGGAAGGTCTACACAGACGACGTGAGTGTCCTATTTGTGCGCGAGAGCGACAAAGGTCAACCCTGATGAGCCAAGCACCTGAACTCTCCCAGGCCACGGAGAAGACCGCGCTGGGTGAATGGATCACATTCGCGCTGCTCGCCGCATTTGCTGCGGCTCTGCTGATTTTCGCCTTGCTGGCGCACCTGGACGACCCTTTGTACCCGACCGACCTCAGAGCTTTCTACACAGTCGGCACGATGCTCAAACACGATCTGCGCTGCAACGTCTATACCGAGAGCGCCCAGCAGGCCATAAAAAATAGTCTTTGGGGACCGTGGACCGAGAGGGAGAACTATACCCATCCGCCCTTCGAGAGCCTGCTCTATTGGGGACTCTCCTACTTGCCGTTTCGTGCCGCGTATGTCGCCTGGGATCTGCTCAATCTGGTCTTGCTCGGGTGGGCGCTCTATTTGCTCAAACCCTATGCTGCACACCTCGACACAGGGTCGCGGCTCACGCTGGCCCTCGCGGTTCTCTGCCCGTTGATCTCCACGTTGCGGGAAGGGCAGAATCTTATCCTGCTGGTGCTTTCCTGCGTTGGCGCCTTCGTCTGCCTGAAGAATCGACGGGAGGTCGCGGCGGGCTGTTCGCTGGGAGCGGGCCTTTTCCGGTTCCAGTTCGTTCTGCCGCTTCTGCTTATTTTCGCCGCTCTTAAGAAGTGGAAAATCGTCCTCGGCATAGTCCTCGTCGGTGCCATTCTTGGGTTGGTCTCGCTGGCACTTGTCGGCTGGGCCGGGATCCGGCACTACATTGCATTGTTATCGGCGCTTTCCACTAGCACGGCGTTTCCCGCACTGGTGCCGGCGATGCCGAATGTGAGAGGCTTTATTAACGTTCTGTTCGCGGGTCGACTCGGGCCGCACTATTTGACTCTGCTGGAGACTGCCGGCCTGTTTGTATTGCTATCATGGCCCATCCTCGAGTGGCGCCGGCGCGGATGGGACCCGGATGGCAAGGCCTTTGACTTGCTCTTCTCGCTTAGCATCGTGGTCTGCGTCATGACCAGCCATCACCTGTTGATTAACGGCCTTCTTCTGCTGATTGTTCCGGCACTACTTCTGCTGGACTATGCTGCCGCAGCCTATCCAAGCGGTCTTCGGCGATGGCGCCTGGCGGCGCCACTGCTCTTGCTGTTCCCAATGACGATTTTCTTGAACCTCGAAGTCGAAAACAGGCTCGGTTTCCTGCTCCCGGTAATCCTCTGGTTGGCGTTTGCTATTTCAGAAGAGATACCTAAAGCGCAAAAGCAGACCGGCGGAGGCGAGCGTGGCCGCTCCTGAAGCCGGCACCGAGCGCATTGTCGCCAAGAGCCCGAGGTCCGGCGCGCTTGTGGGGTTGAGGAAAACTTTCTCATTCCCAGTGTTTCTGGGCGCACTAGTGGTGGCGGGCGCGTTCCTGAACTTGCATGCACGGCTCGACAATGACCTTTCACTGCCCGCCGGCCATTGGCATGTGGCTTTTGTTGAGGGGGACACGTTCTGGCACATCGTTGCCGGCCAGCGCATTCTGGACACCCACACCTGGCCTACCAAAAACTTCTATTCCTTTACCGCCCCGAACAGTCAATGGCTGGACTATCAATGGTTGGGCGAGGTGATGATGGCGGCAGCGTACCGAGCCGGCGGGCCGCGCGGGCTCATGGCGCTTCTAGCGGCCCTGACATCGGCGATTCTTCTGCTGCTTTACTATTACGCATACCTGCGCAGCGGCAACGTCAAGGCCGCGCTTGCGGTGTGCGCCGTCGTGTGGCCGCTCGTCGGACTATGCTTTACTCTGCGCCCGCAACTTCTCGGCTATGTCTTCCTGCTCATTACTTTGATCTCACTCGAAAGCTACCGCCAGGGCTTCCTGAAGTCTTTTTGGTTCCTTCCCTTGGTATTTGTCCTTTGGGTGAACACCCACGGTACATTCACTTTTGGCATGCTGGCGCTGGGGGTCTATTGGGTGGCCGGGCTTAAGCGCCTTCACTTGGGGGACCTCGAAAGCCAACTGTGGTCGACGGGTCAGCGGCGTCACCTGGGACTGATTACGATACTTTGTGCGCTGGCTCTCGTCGTGAACCCTTACGGGCCGCACTTGCTTTACGGATTGGCCGAGCCCGTCTCCCAGCCCCTGGTCATGGCCTACGTCGAGGAGTGGCAACCCTTGCCCTTCAACGAGTTTTACGCCAAGTGGTTTCTTGTCCTGCTGTTCCTGTTTTTCATTACGCCGCTGATCTGGCGTTTTCGCCTGCGCCTCGAGGATGTGGCGCTCGGGATCGTTGCGGCTTACATGGCCTGCGTCCATCAGCGCATTGTAGTTTTTTTCGCCATCCTCGTTGCGCCCGTGCTTGCGGTGTGGGTGGGTAAGTGGTGGTCCGGATACGATCCGGCCAAGGACAAGCCGCTCTTGAACGCCATCCTGATCGGCTTGTTCGCGGTGGGGATGGTCGTCTTCTTTCCCTCCACGAGCAGTTTGCAGCGGGTGATTGACCAGAATCAGCCTCGGCGCGCCGTGGACTACCTTCGCCGTAACTCGGTTCCCGGGCCCATGTTTAACGATCAGTTCTGGGGCGGCTATCTGATCTGGGCTTTCGGAGGGCAGCATCCGGTCTTCATCGACGGCCGCTGTGACGCCTATGAGCCTGCGGGCGTGCTCGGGGACTACATCGGGATCATGCGCGCAGATCTGGATTCGCTGGCGTTGCTCGATAAGTACCACGTGCAATCCTGCCTCATCGAGCGCGGCGGTTCTCTTTGCGCCTTACTTGATCATCGGCCGGAGTGGAAGCGCGTTTATCAGGACGATCTGAGCGTGATATATGCTAGGGAGAGCCGGTGATGTAGCGGCGGCTTTACGTCGCCAATTGGCGAGGTAAACTCGCCGCTACACAGTCCATCTGCGATGACGCAACACGAGGTTCAGCACGGTATTGAGTCTCGAACGCCTCTCAAGCGCGTCGCCCTCAGCTTGTTACTGCTGCTTATCGCCACGGCGCTCGTGGCCCCCGTGTGGTCAGTGCGTTACGTGCCCCTGGTTGACTACCCAAATCATCTGGCAAGCGCTTTTGTGCTGGCACACCTCAAAGACCCCGCTTTCCACTTCTCTCACTTTTACGCTTCTGACTGGAACACTTACCCGTACCTGACCATGGATGTGATCCTGGTCGGACTCCAACGCTTCCTCCCCATTGACTTGGCCGGGCGATTACTGCTCAGCCTCTGCTTGCTGGGCGTTCCTGCGGCAACGTGGTTTTTCATCCGGCAGGCCAATCCCGGCCAGGAGAGCCTGGCGCTCTGGTCGTTGCTGGTTACGAACAACCTCTACTTTTTCCTGTTCGGTCTCGTGAACCTTCAACTCAGCCTGGCGCTTTGCCTTGTCGTAATCGGCTTTTGGCTGCGATTTGTCGAGCGGCCACGCTGGCCATTGTGGTGTCTGTTGTTGATTCTCACCACGGCTCTATATTTCACCCATTTGATGGGATTTGGAATGGCTTGCCTGGTGATGACTGCTTATGCTCTGTTTGCCCGCCAACCCCTCCGCCTTCTCTGGCGGTCCTGGTTTCTATTCCTGCCTGGCCTAGTCCTGTACTTGCATTCCAGGTCCTCGGGGGGAGGCCTGGGCCTGCACTACCAGGGCTTGGCTGGAAAGGTAGGAGGCCTTCTGCTCCTGATGGCAGCCTACTCGCCGGTTCTCGACTTCATGACCTTGCTCGCCATCCTCCTGACGTTTGCGTTGGTGATTACTGTCTCGCCGGATTTCCGATGGAACACTCGCTGGCTGGGCGTCCTGGGTTGCGTTTTTGGTCTCTATTGGGTGTTCCCCTCGTCCTTTCGAGCGGCCATGAAGGCCGACATACGCCTCTTGCCTTTTGCGTTCGTCCTGGGTCTGGCGTCGGTCAAGCTGGGCCGCCGGGCGCGGACGATCGGCCTCATCGCAGTGGTTCTCTTCCTCGTTCGCGCCGGCGAGGTCGAGCGCCGCTTCCGCTCCGTGCAGCCTCATCTCGAGCAACTTTCCGAGTCATTTTCGGCCATTCCTGAAGGCGCGCGCGTCCTCCCGGTGATCGATTGGTGGCAAGCCAGGGACGCATTGGAAGGCGAGTTCTGGGCTTACGGCGTCATTCGAAGGGGGTGGTTTTCGCCTTGCCTCTTCCACGACCCGGGGGTGCATCCTTTCCGAATCAAGCTTCAGGCCTACACCCCTTGCTCGCCAAATTGGATTCCGCTCGAGGCATGGGATTGGAGCCGCATCCGAAATGAATTCGATTACGCCTGGGTGTATGGCGCGCCTCAGGCCCTTGCGCCGCTCTCCGGGATTGGCCGGATCGCCAGTCAACAAAGCGATCTTCGTGTATATCAACTGTGCCGGGCGGCCTGCGGCGGCCAGCCATGAGGACGGTGTAGGGGTAGGGCTTGCTCTAGCCTCGTCGGGGCCAGCAGAAATGCGGGGACGGCAAGCCGTCCCCTTACGTCGGGACGTTGATCAACGGATTGGGGACGGCCCGGAAAGCCTTGAATTCGAGGCCCTGTGGGAATAGGATGGCTGTGACGCGCGCAGCCAGTCAGCTCTCAGAGGAGCATGTCCGTGCTTGATGGAAAGAAAATCTTTGTGGTGATGCCCGCCTATAACGCCAGCCGGACCCTGCGCCAGACGTTTCTTGAACTGCCGCACGCCATTGTGGATGGTGTGCTGCTGGTTGACGATCACAGCTCCGACGATACGGTCGCTTTGGCCCGGGAGATGGGGCTCACCACCTTCGTGCACAAGTCAAATCTGGGTTACGGCCGCAATCAGAAAACTTGCTACCGGGAAGCCCTGCGGCGAGGCGCGGACATCGTGGTGATGCTGCACCCTGACTACCAGTATTCGCCCAAGTTGGTCACCGCCATGGCCAGCCTGATTGCTTTCGGAGAGTACGATGTCGTGCTGGCTTCGCGGATTCTTGGCCGGGGCGCGCTAAAGGGCGGAATGCCGCTCTATAAGTACGTCTCCAACCGATTCTTGACTCTCTTCCAGAATCTGCTGCTCAATTTCAAGCTGTCCGAGTATCACTCCGGCTACCGGGCTTTTGCGGCGGAGGTCCTGAGAAGCTTGCCGCTCGAAGAGAATTCCGACGACTTCGTTTTTGACAACGAAATCCTGGCCCAAGTCATCTACATGCACTACCGCATTGGAGAGATATCGTGCCCGACGAGATATTTCCCTGAAGCCTCCTCGATCAACTTCAGTCGTAGCGTGAAATACGGCCTGGGCGTGCTGGCCACATCTCTCAAATTCCGCCTGCAACGAATGGGCCTGGTCAATTCTCGAATCTTCAATCCCCAGGGCCAAAAGCTCCTCTCGGATTACTACCACGAGGTCGCCGCCGAAGCGCGCCCCCTCAAAGAGTAGCAAGGAGTTCAGGCTAGACGCCTGAGGCGTTGGCGGCCGGGTGAGGAGGAATGTTTCGCTCCGATCGGCATCAGGGGGTTCGTGGACAATTAGCGCCCTTCAGACTTACTAGAAAAAGGTCGCGGTCCTTGTACCCGGTTGCTTCCCGCTCCAGCAGCCGGAGTTCAGCGCCGTCGTCCTTGAGCTTGTCGAGCAGCCAGTCTTCCGGATATCCCGGCGTGGCGATTACCAGGAAGCAGTCGTGGCGCACGACGAACTCGCGGTAAGGCTCTACCGTGGCTCGGATCGGGAACCACTGCCTCAGAACCGGGAAGGTCTCGAAAATGGTGGCATGCGCGTAGCGCGTGGCCGCCTCGCGGTCTGTTAGGTAGTGCAGCCGGGAGACGAACCCCGCGGGTTCACGGTGGTCCATCTCCATGAACGTCAGTCCGCTGGCGGCGACGAACGGCAGATCCGGGAGGATCTCCCGGTAAGCTGTGGAGAGCCTCTCCGGCTTCCCGCCAAGAATGTGGTGGACCGCGCAGAAATTCCCTAGCAGAAGTACTGCAGCTAATACCCCCGCCCAAGGCGCGCGATTGCTCTTGTAAGCTACCAGGAAAGTCAGCAGGAGACTCACGCCCAATGCTGAGACAATGCCGTACCGCGGCCAAAAAGCAACCTTGGCCCACATCAGGGCGAGCACGATCGTTAAAGGTACGAGTAGAGTTCCCGCCACGAACGCCATCTCATCAGGGGTCGCTAACTCCTGAATGGTCGCTCCGCCTGGCGGCCGAGGGAGACACAACAGCACAATCAGAAGTAATAGGATGACCGGGCCAAGCGGTGCTAGGTATGCGGCCGCCAGGCTCCGCCAAGACGCCTGAAACGCCGGTGGATAGATGAACCACTTTACATTGTGGAACAACGGCAGATAAAGCGTCACAGCAGGCAGCGGAAGCATTAGCGCGATCCAACTCCATCGATCGGCCGTCCTTGCCCGCAAATCGTGAACCGCCTGCCCCAGGATGAACGCGCCTATCGACGCCGCTGCGAAGCAATGGCTGAGCAACATTCCCGCTAAGCTCGCCGAGAGCCCCCCATGTGCCCAAGTCACCTTGCCCTTGCCGGCAGCCCTCAGCCAGCAAGCCATCGCGATGCTGGAAAACGCCAGAAGGAGCGCATAGGAGCGCGCTTCCGCAGCGTAATACATAAATATCGTCGACCAGAGAAAGCCCAATGCCGTCAACCCGTAGACGGCCCCCAGCCGTTTCCTTACCACCGCAAACAAGACTAGGCTCGCGCACAGGAATGCCGCGACGGAAGGGATTCGCACCGCCAGCGGCGAGTCTCCGAACAGCGCGATCGACCCTCGCACCAGCAGATACTCGAGCGGGGGATTCGCGTCCGTGTGAATCAGGCGGGCGTAGGCCTGGTGCAGATCCGGCGCGGTCGCCTCGTAATACGTGAAGAGCTCGTCGTACCAAAGCGGCCGCGAGGCAAGAGGAATCACCACTGCCAGGAACGCCGCCAGCCACAATGGGAGCACTAAAGCTATCCGCCGGTCCGCCAATCGCGCCAGCCGGTTCCCGGCACTAATGAAGCTCATCCTTCCTCCCGCGCTGTCCACCCGGCTCCGATCCGGTGCAAAACGCCCCCGCCTGTTTCTTGTGATCGTTCATGATGCTGCCCGCCATGCCGGCCGGGAGGTGTTGGGATCACCTCGGCCGAATGGAGCGGCTTGAATTGTACTTCAGCTAGAACTCGAGCAAAGCAGCAGTAACTTTTTCTTGTTCGTCTTCGGAAAGCGTGTTGTAAAATGGCAACCGAAGTAAGCGCTCGGACACATATTCTGTTACCGGGCAGGCTCCCGGCTCGCCCCCGAACTTCCGACCCATCACTGAGAGGTGCAAGGGAAGGTAGTGAAAAACGCTCAGGATGCCCCGCTTCTTCAAATGTTCAATCAGTGCACTTCGCTTTTCCTGACTCGGCAGCAGCAGGTAGTACATGTGGTAAGCCTGATCGCAGTGGGAAGGTACCACTGGCCTGCGGATGCCGCGTTCGCGAGCCCAGTCGCCAAGATGGCGGTCATAGTACTCCCAGACGCGCCGCCGTGTCTGCTGAATCTCTTGCCAGACTTCTAATTGCCCATATAGAAATGCCGCAAGCACGTCGGACATGACGTAACTGCTGCCGATGTCAACCCACGTGTACTTGTCTACTTGTCCCCGAAAGAACCGGGAACGATCAGTCCCCTTTTCGCGGAGAATCTCGGCTCGCTCGATATATCTTGCATTGTTCAACAGTAGCGCCCCTCCTTCACCGCAGGTCAAATTTTTGGTTTCATGGAAACTCTGCGCAGAGAAGTCCCCAAAAGTCCCAAGCCTGCGCCCCCTGTAGCTGCCAAACAGCCCATGCGCATTGTCCTCCACAACAGCGATGCCGTGCCGGGACGCAACGTCCATGATCACGTCCATCTCACACCCAACGCCGGCATAGTGTACAGGAACGATCGCTTTCGTTCGTGGCGTCAGCGATCGCTCAACCTGTGCCTCATCCATATTGAGTGTGTCCTCCCGAATGTCGATAAAGACAGGCCATGCCCCACGCAGGACAAATGCGTTTACTGTAGAGACAAAGGTGAACGACGGCACAATCACCTGGTCGCCGGGTTGAAGGTCTAACAGCAATGCCGCCAGTTCCAGGGCATGCGTACAACTGGTCGTAAGAAGGGCCTTGGGAACCTGCAAAGTGCTCTCAAGGAGCCTTTGACACCGTTGTGTGAAGCTCTGATCACCACCAATCTGGCCAATCCTCAACGCCTCGGTCACGTATTCCAATTCCTTTCCGATGACCGACGAGCGGTTGAAAGGAATCGGATAGTCGATGTGGGAAGTCATGGTTATGGGGTGGCGAGCTTCCTAGCAGGCGCGAGTAGACGCGGCCGATGCGGGCTGTCAGGGTCTAGATACCACTTGTGGTAGAAAAGTTCCACGCCAGCCGTGCAAAAGCCGCAACGCTCATAGAGGCGCAACGCGCCAACATTGCGTCCCTGCGTCACCACGGAAACTCGGGTACGCTTTTGTAGCGCAAACCAACTCATGGCAGATCGGACGAGTGCACGCCCGACTCCCTGCCCGGTGAATGTCGCATCGACAGCGAAGAGCCCGATTCGTCCAGGCGCCTCCGGCCCGTCCAAATGACATGTGATGTAACCGATGCAGTCATTGTCGAGCTCCGCGTTTTCGGCTTGATCCCCATCTCTTTGCGCAACCAATACAATCTGAGCATATCCCTGGCAACTGACAGTGATCCAACGTTCGTAAAGATCTTCACATCGCTTCGGCGAGAAATTCCCGTCGAAAAAAAATCGCGTGTCCCTATGACGCGTTCTCGCTATCCTTTGAAGAGCCGGCAAGTCCCGGGTTTGACAGGGTCGGACGACCCAAGTCGACCGGGACCCTGGTGCATCGGGATGGTTCTCCAGTCCGCGGTCGATTTCCTGTTCCAAAGTAATTCGCACGTCAACAAGACGATAACCATGACCAAGCACGACTTGGCCAGTTTCGGGGTCATCAGATCGAAGCTTTGCGTAGAGACAGTTCACGCCGTGGCGTCGGCACCAGATGTCCGCTGCGTCCGCAAGTGCTGGGCGCAAAATACTTCCAAGAAGGCGGGCGATCTTCAACTCAAAAAAGTCGGAGTCCCACTTTAATAATTCGCACGGATCATCTTGAGACGAATTCATGCGCCTGCACCTCAGGCATCCGATGCGCACGCTTCAACATTTAATAGCCAGGGCTCGATGCAAAAGCTTCGTCGTGGTCGTGAGGCAACTCTTGGCCGCTCTCTCAACCGCTACTCGGAAGCAGTGGCAACTTCGGCGAAATCCGCTAGTCTTCTACCTCGGTCCGCACGGCGTACGTTGGCTTTTCCATTGTCCTCATATGCAAACGAGCCAGATATTCGCCGATAATGCCCAATGCAAACATCTGCGCACCGGAAAAAATGGCGATAATTGATGCGAGGAATGGAAATCCGGCAACGCTGGTTCCTTGTATTAGATACCGACCAACGACGTAAAACAATATGCCGGCGCCAAAGGCCGTCAATCCGAACCCACAGAAACTGGCCAACTGGAGTGGAAGCGTCGTGAATCCTGTCAGCATATTCAGGGCGTGGGTAAAGAGCTTGCCGACGGTGTAATTCGACTGACCGGCCTTGCGCAGATCGTGTCGCACCTCGACGGCAACAAAATTGGAGGTCGACCACGTCAGTAGAACATCGATCGACACAAACGGGCCTTCGTACCTTGCGAAGGCAGCCCGCAACTCCGTGCGGAAAGCCCGAAAGGCGCTAACGCGCCTTGCAGTCTGGGCTCCCATGGTTTTCTGCAGAGCCAATTTTGTGATTTCTGAGGCCAGATCACGTAGCAGGCCGTGGTGTTGCTGTCGGGGGTACCCATAGGCCACGTCTGCTCCTTTCCGGATCTCATCCAGCAAGAGCGGGATTTCCTCGGGAGGGTTCTGTAGATCGTCGTCTAGCGTGATAATCTTGTCGAATCGCGCCGCGCGGATAGCACAGAGCAACGCATTATGCTGACCATAATTTCGCATAAGGTCAACGCCCCGAACCCAATCGTGGGATCGAGAAAGCCGACCAATTACATCCCAGCTACGGTCCCGGCTGCCGTCGTTGACGAGCACGGCTTCGAATTTCTCCCCGGTCTGCCGCAGGACAGGGTGGAGCCGAGCTACCAAGTCTGCGAGGCTCAATTCACTGTTAAAGACGGGAACCAGAACCGAAACTCCTGCCGGAATCGTGCGGACATTTGCCACCATGTGAGGAACGCCTTTGACGCAGTCATGCGCAGACCGCCATGAATTTTAGCACATGGCGTGGAATTCAGGCCGTGTTCGGACGAACTTCCAGTATCCACGAATATCTTACGAGTGTCGCCCTGACAAAGCCGGTCGCGCCCGTTACAAAGAATCGCTGGTCCAGAAGATTCATCTCACCCTCGCCCTCAATGCTTCGGTCGGTTCACTTGGACTACGAATGTCCTTGGGTCCCCGTTCCCAGGTCTTGGGAGCCACCCGTTAGCCCCACGGGAGGGCGTGCAACCGAGTAGGGCGTCAGGCGGGGAGGGGTTTCGTCCGGCTCTAGGAGCCAAGCATGTCTCTCCTTAAAGTAATCAATCAGCTCGGCGTTTTGGGCAGCGCCCATGTCGCGCGCCCAGATGACCTTTGCCCGATCGATATCGGCCTCATTGTAAACCCACTCATGAAGCGATATCTCGTGGCTAGGACTGTAGCGGACAATCACGAGCTGGCGTCCCGGGCATTGCTCGAGCCTGGCCAACAAGTTCGCACGCTCGAGGTTACTGGTTCCGCAGGCTTGCGAGAGATGCAGGGGGTGGGCGACGAATATTCGGACCGCGAGCAATATCAAGCAGATCGTGGGAACGGCTCGCGTGACGAACAGGCCAGTTGGCTTGCCGCGCCACTCGTAAGACCGCAGCCGGCGCAGGGCTTGCATGACCAAGGCCAGAATCGCACTGGTGATCGGCGCGGCGTAATGCGCCAGGAACCATACCGGCAGCATGGACCCTACAATGCCTGTCCCGGCGGCCAGCAACAGGAAACGGGTGTTCGGGCTGATACTCTTCCATGAGAGGCCGTAACCGGCTACCGCCGGGGCTAACAAAAGCGGGAGGGTCAGCGCTCCGCCGAGATAGAAGTACCATAGGGTGATCGCCACGCCGACCTTCGCAGCCACAAAGCCAGGGAAAGTCCGTGACTTTTCGTAGTCGGCCACTGCGTCGCGATACCAGTCCCGCATTACCTGGTGACGAGAGGGCGACACCTGCCTCAGTGATTGCCAGGGGAAGTAAGGCGCCGGATTATAGGTAGCCTCGTACACCAAATACGGTGTGCGCCAGGGACTGCCGGTGGTGCGCCAAAAATACCAGCCCATGGCGCAGCCCGTCAGGACCAGCACCAGAGCCAGTGGGGCTACCACGCGCTTGACCGCTGACCACAACGGCGGCCGCTTCTTTCCCAATATCCAGAACCCGAGCGCGACAGCGACGGGCAAACCCAGAAACATCCCCTCGTAAGGGCGGCTGTTGGCCAGAATCGCGAGGCCCAGTCCCATGAGCAGCGCGTCCCGTACCCTTGGGCCGGGTTTGATGCGCGGCAGTGCGCCTAACACCAGGGCTCCACCTGTAGCTGCGACGGCGCCCCCCCAGTAACTGTTGGCCCAGTAGCTGAATGTCCCGAGGCGAATGGCCGCCAGGAATCCGCCCAGGAGGGCCCATCCCGGCGGCATCCAGCCTTCGAGCATCCAACAGATGGCCGCGCACATCAGGCCTACGCTCAACCAAACACCCCAAAAGGGGTGGCCCGTGGCGATCCGGCCCAGCGCCAAAACCAGGCCCTGGAGAGGATAATACTTGGCCGTGTAAGTGGGCTGCCAGATGATGTGGAAGCTCTCGAAATGGACCCACATGGGGTGAGTGGGATTGGTCACCCGTCCATGAGCGAACGTGTCTCCCAGAAGCAGGTAGCCATACTCGTCGGCGGCGGCAGGCTGGGGGATGGGCAGGACCGGCAGCACGGCGGCGCGCAACACGAGCGCCGTAAGCCCTACCACCAGAACACTCAGCCCGCTATTCTGGGCTAGCTTGCCGAAGGCGCGTTCGCATGTTTCAAACCCGCGCGTTCCGGCTCGAGGAAACGCGAAGCCCGCCACCAGCGCAGCAACTGCCAGACCGCAATCGATTAGGAGCACCATCGAGATAGAGAATTCAGTGCTAGAAGCTGTTTCAAACCCCTTCGGCAGAGGAGAGATATCCGAGAGTCGCCTCGTGTCCCGGCCACTGCTCGAGGCTCAGCCCCGCAGGGGCTAGACATGAGTAGCCGGGGGCAACGCCCCCTGAAATGTCGCCCCCTCACCCCATTTCCCCTCTCCCCGCTCGCGGGGAGAGGGGTGCCGGAGGCGGGGTGTGGGGCCTTAGTCCGGGGGTTGCACCCCCGGCTACTCAATTTGCTCCCCTCCGGGGAGCACGTAGTCACGTGCGGTCGCCCTCTCCAGCTCTCACCTGCGGTGCGGTCCCGGCTGGCCGCCGGCTGCCGTATACGTACTCCCTGACGTTGACGCTGATTCTCTAGTCTCTACAGACGCGGAAGATGTCGGCGATTCCGGATACGGTGATATCCTGGGAGGAACCTCATCTGCTTCCACTAGCCATATATGCCGGTCCTTGAAATAATCAACCAGTTCTTTATTCGCGGAGGGGCCCATATCACGGGCCAACACCACTTTTGCCCGGTCGATGTCGGCTTCATTGTAAACCCACTCGTGAAACAGAATCTCGTGGCGCGGACCGTAGCGGACAATGGCGAGCTGACGGCCAGGGAGTTGCCGCAACTCCGCCAGAGTTGTCGCGCGTGCAGGATTCATAGGTCCCAGTGCGCACCAACTCGGATGGGATCCTGCAAGCCACCGTTCGGGTTCAGGAAGGTGAACGGGCTTCACACCAATTCGCAGCGCCAGCATCAACACGCAGATCGACGGGACGCATCTGGTTATGAACACGCCGGTCGCGCCAGCGCGTCCGGGGCGTTCTCGCAAGCGACGCATGGCCTCTAAGACAAGCGCCAGGATCACGCAAGTAATCGCGGCGCTGTAATGAGGATAATACATTGTTGGCAGCATCGAACCCGCGATTGACGACGCCGAGACCAGCAATAGGAAACGTGAATTGGGACTGATGTTTCTCCAGGAGAAGCCGTAGGGAAGGGTCGCCAAGGCCACCAGTACCGGCAGAGCCAAGGCGGGCCCGAGAAAGAACGCGCAGATCCAGGCGAGCGCGATGAAATCGATCTTCAGCATGCCCGTGATCGATCGCGACTCGGTGTAATGGCGCAGGATGGTCCGGTGATAGAAATGGCTCATGATCTCATGATGATAGGCGGGGAACGGCTTCAGGCTTGGCCACGGAAAATACGGCACCGGATTGTAGGTGCGCGCCTCGACGAGATAGGGTGGGACCCACGGACTGCCCGTGGTGCGCCAGAAATAGTAGGCCAGAGCACACCCTGCCAAGACCAGGACGATTATAAGCGGCGCCACAATTCGTGGTGCAGATAGACGAAGCGGAGGCCTGTTTTTACCGAACATCCATGCTGCCAGCGCAGCCGCCACGGGCAAGCCAACGAACAGTCCTTCGTAAGGGCGGCTGCCGGCCAGTATCGCGAGGCCCAATCCCATGAGTAAGGCATCCCGGGCGCGTGGTGAGCGCTTGATTCGTGGCAGAGCCCCCAGGACCAAGGCGCCGCCCGCGGCCGTAACGGCCCCTCCCCAATAGCTGTTAGCCCAATAGCTGAACGTTCCAAAGCGAACCACAGCCAGCAGTCCACCCACGAGCGCCCATCCCGGGGGCAGCCAGCCTTGCAGCATCCAGCAGATGGCGGCACACATCAGTCCTACGCTGATCCACACCCCCCAGAAGGGATGCCCCATGATGCGCTGACCCAATGCCATCATCAGGCCTTGGGCGGGATAAAACTTTGCCGTGTAGGTGGGTTGCCAGAAGATGTAGAAGCTTTCGAAATGGACCCACATGGGGTGAGTAGGATTAGTCAGCCTGCCATGAGCGAAAGTGTCGGCGAGCAGAAGATACCCGTACTCATCGTCAGCGGCAGGTTGGGGTATGGGCAAGATCGGCAGCAAGAGCGCTCGCAGCGCAAGCGCGGCCAGCCCCACGCACACCACGGCCAGACCGCGCCGGCACGCCAGACGACCGAGTAGCTGCTCCGCGCGCTCGAACCAGCGCGCGCCCAGGCTGGGGCAGGCGCGCCCAACCGCCATCGCCAGCACCGCTGCGCAACACTCAATCCAGAAGAACATAGGAAGTGCTCGATGTCGAAAATGGAAAAACGAAACTCGAAAATCGGAACATTAGCAGGCTGCGGAAAAAGCTCCCTGGCTGTCATCCTGAGCGGAGCGAAGGATCTGCATTTGCTTGTTTTCAAGGAAATACTGCAGATGCTTAGCGCCGCTCAGCATGACAGATTACCTGTTTCCGCAGCCTGCTGGTCGGGAAATCAAGCCGATGCCGTTTCACGCTTCAAATCCGGGTGACCGGTTCCGGCTTTCGAGTCTCCGAATTGTCTTCCTCGTGATAGTCAGGCTCGGTATTAATGGCCCAGATATCGTGGTGGGCTCCGAGAACATTGCGGGCCGCACATAAGGCGGTCACCATAGAATGGTCCTGGTTGTTGTACTTGTGAAGTCCATTCCGGCCCACCAACTGCAAGTTCGCAAGCTCGCTTTCGAGGTAAGCGCGGATGCGCTTCAGATTCTCGTCCCACCCGGGGTCGTACATGGGGTAAGCCTTGGGCATGCGCAGGACAGTCCCATCCTCAATTTCGCCTTCCTCCGCTAATCCTAGCTGAGCGATCTCACGCCGGGCGAGGGTTAGCAACTCTCTGTCCGGCCGGGACCACAGTTCGTCATTCTCAAAAACAAAATACTCCATCCCCAGGCATGTCTTAGACGCGTCAGGCACCATGGCCGGCGACCAGTTCTTGAAATTCTGGATGCGGCCAACCTTCACGCCGGGGTCATGGACATAGATCCAGTTGTCTGGAACAATATCCTTGCGGCCGATGATCAGGCTGACAATTAGGAAATCCCGGTAGCGTAGTTGGTTCGCTGCCCGCAGCACTTCTTCCGGCGCGGGCGGATCAAGGGCGTTGACTAAATCGCGGATCGGCATCGAGCTGATAAAATCCGTTCCAGCAAAACTCTCCTCACCGTTCGCGCCTTGGGTGGTCACCCTCGTGACGACGCCTTGGCTATGGCTTATCCGGACTACCCGCCGCTCCAACAGGACGGGGCTGCGTGCCTCGGCCAGGCGTCGGGCCAGCGTTTCCCACATTTGACCGGGGCCGCGTTCCGGGTAGTGGAACTCGTTCATCAAGGTTTTCGCCGTCGGTGTCCGCTTGGGCAGCAGTGCGTTGCGGACCACCGCAGATAGAGACAGGCCGCGAATTCGCTGGGCGGCCCACTCGGCGGAAATCGAAGTGCACGGCACGCCCCAAACCTTTTCAGTGTAAGTCTTGAAAAAAACCTCGAAGAGCCGCCGGCCGAAACGATTCGAAACCCACTGCTCGAGGTTCTCCTCCTGGGGGTTGGGGGAAAGGTGCGAACGCAGGTAGCTTGCCAGGATCCGAGAGCTTTCAGCTAAACCTAAACCCCGCAGCGCGTCTTTCACTTCCAAAGGATAAGCAAAAAACCTCTTGCGGTAATAAATGCGCGAGAGACGGGGGCGCAACAAAAACTTCTCACCCAGGATCTCCTTCCAGATCTCGTTCACCTCGTCCCATTTGGTGAAGAAGCGGTGTCCCCCGATGTCAAACAGGTAGCCCTTGTAGTTGACGGTGCGTGCGATGCCTCCCACAGTCGAGTCAGCCTCGAGCACGAGCGAGCGAACTCCAAGCTTCGACAGTTCGTAGGCTGCCGTTAACCCGGCGGGCCCTGCCCCGATGATGACCACCGACTTGTCGTTGCTCGAATCCATCACGGCTTGCCATCGGCTGGATGGGGATACGGGGATAACCTCGGAGGGTCTCCGTTCGCATCCAGCACCCAAACACTCCTGTCCTTGAAATAGTTGATGAGCTCGGCGTTTTTCGCCGGGCCCATGTCCTGCGCCCAAAGCACCTTTGCGCTGTCGATATCGGCTCCGTTATATACCCACGCCCGAAAACCGCCTTTATCCATGGGGCCGTACCGAACTATGACAAGCTGACGGCCGGGAAACCGTTGCAGTTCCGCCAGAGACTCCGCGCGTTCCGCGTTGCTGGGTCCCTGTGCGCACCAAGTGGGGGCGCCACCTTCGAGCCAACGACGGGACTCCGGCAAGTGCAGCGGCTTCGCGCCGATTCGCAGCACGAGCATAAGGATGCAGACCAAGGGCACAGCGCGGGTTATGAACAAGCCTGTCGGCTTGCCGCGCCATGTCTTCGAGCGGACATACCGCATGGCTAGCAAAACCAAGGCGAGAATGGCACATGTGATGGGCGCGGCGTAATGCGGCAAGAACCAGATGGGCAGCATCGATCCGGCAATGACCGCCGCGCAGACCAGGACGAGGAATCGCGTGTCGGAGGTTGCGTCTCTCCACGAAAAACCATAAGGTGCTGTCGCTAACGCCGCGAGAAGCGGCAGGGTCAGAATCGGGCCGAGGTAGAAGCTCACCAAGGTCATCAGCACGTCTAACTTCAGCGCCACGAAACCGACGGCGGTTCGAGCCAGTTTATAGCGCTCGAGAACCGGTCCCTCGTAATAGTCCCTCATGATCTGGTGATGAGCTGCGGGCACAGGCTTCAGAGGTGGCCACGGAAACTGAGGCGCCGGACTGTAAGTGCGCTCGTAGATGAGGAACGGCGTGTCCCAAGGACTGCCCGTGGTTCGCCAGAAGTAGTAGCCCATGGCGCATCCGGCCAATACCAGCGTCAACAAGAGGGGAGCCGCGACATGCTTCCACCTCGCTTTCATTCCGTCCTCCGGCAGGAGGGAACTCGGCGCTGGTGTGCTTGCCGGTGGAAGCGATGGCCGCTTCTTCCCCAACAGCCACAATGCGAGGGAGCCCACCACCGTCAATCCCAAGAAAAGTCCTTCATAAGGACGGCTGTTTGCCATAATGGCTAATCCCAGGCCCATCAGCACTGCATCCCGCACCCGTTGCGAACGCTTGATTCGCGGCAGCGCTCCTAATGCCAACGCACCCCCTATGGCCGCTACGGCGCCTCCCCAGTAGCTGTTCGCCCAATAGCTGAACGTTCCCAGGCGGACCACCGCCAGGAGTCCCCCCAATAGGGCCCAGTTGGGTGGCAGCCAGCCCTGCAGCATCCAGCAGATGGCGGCACACATTAAGCCGACACTCAGCCATACACCCCAAAACGGATGCCCCATGATCATCTGTCCTAGCGCCAAAATCAACCCCGGCGCGGGGTAGTACTTCGCCGTATAGGTGGGCTGCCAGATGATGTGAAAAGTCTCGAAATGAACCCACATGGGGTGAGTGGGATTTGTGAGTCGTCCGTGGGCGAAAGTGTCTCCAAGGAGAAGGTAGCCGAACTCGTCATAACCTCCAGGTTGAGGAATTGATAGGACAGGGAGCAGTGCAGCGCGAGCCGCGAGGGCTGCCAAGCCCACTACCACAACGGCCAAAACGCGTCTGCGGGACAAGACATCAAGCAGTTGCTCCGCGCGAGCAAACCAGCGCGCGCCCATTTGCGGAAATGTGCACGCAATACCAATCGAAAGGACCGCCAAACCTGATTCAATCCAGAAGTACATTATGGAAACTCGAAATCCAAAAAGTGCAATTCGAGATTCTCCTCGCCTTGGAGTGTCGCAGTCGTCCCGCCGGTTCGCACGTCTGAGTTTTGAGTCTCGATTTCTGAACTTCGAGCTTCAAATCACGGCAGTGGGCAGTAAGGCAACACCTTCGGAGGGATCTCGTCTGCTTCGACTAGCCAAACGTGCCGGTCACGGAAATAATCAATAAGTTCGCGATTCTCGGCCGGACTCATGTCACGG
Source organism: uncultured Acidobacteriota bacterium (assembly GCA_963838915.1). Taxonomy (GTDB): domain Bacteria; phylum Acidobacteriota; class Terriglobia; order UBA7540; family UBA7540; genus CAVROP01. The sequence continues at coordinate 30,333 of CAWIUZ010000095.1, read as the reverse complement.
GCCCAAACAACCTTCGCGTGATCAATGTCAGCCTCATTGTAAACCCACTCACGAAACAGAACGTCGTGATGAGGGCCGTAGTGCACAATCGCCAATTGGCGTCCGGGGCGCTGTTGCAGCTCGGCTAGGGTCGCCGCCCGTTCCGGGTTTGTAGGCGTCAGCGTGCACCAAGAGGGCACGCCCCCTGCGGGCCACGGGCTAGTCTCAAGCAGGTGCAGCGGCTTCGTGCCCGCGCGCAACACCAGCATCAACACGCAGATGAGGGGGACAGCTCGGGTTAAGAACAAGCCCGCGGGTTTGCCTCGCCACGTCTGATTTCGCAGACGACGCATGGATACCAGAACCAGTGCTAATATCGCGCCGGTGATCGCAGCGTCATAGTGCGGCAGGAAGAAGACCGGCAGCATTGACCCAAGCACGACTGCCCCGCATTCCACCAACAGAAAGCGCGTTTGGGGTGATAGGCTCTTCCAGGAAAAACCGTAAGGCACCGTCGGCAATACGAGCAGCAGGGGTAACGTCAGCACGGCGCCGAGATAAAAGCACGCCAAGGTCAGGAGCACATTGGCCTTCAATGCTACAAAGCCAACGAGCGTTCGCCCCTGCCAATAGCGATCCACCACAGGCCCGTTGTAATACTCCCGAAAGAACGCGTGATGCTGTACGGGTACAGGTTTCAAAGAGGGCCAGGGGAACTGAGGAGCGGGGTTGTAAGTGCGCTCATAGACAAGAAAGGGTGTGTCCCAGGGACTGCCCGTGGTGCGCCAAAAGTAGTAACCCATCGCACACCCCGTTAATGCCATTGTCACAAGCAATGGCGCGACTACGCGCCTCGTCAGTGACCTTATAGCAGCCCGGTTGTTAACGAAAATCCACAGGCTGAGTGCGCCCGCCACCGGTAAGCCGAAGAAGAGTCCCTCATAAGGACGGCTATTCGCCAGAATGGCGAAGCCCAGCCCCATCAACAGCACATCCCGCACACGTTGCGAGCGCTTGATGCGCGGCAGCGCTCCCAATACCAGTGCTCCCCCCGCTGCCGCAATACAGCCTCCCCCACCGTAGTCGTTCGCCCAATAACTAAAGGTGCCGAGCCGAATGACGGCCAGGAATCCGCCCAATAGTGCCCATCCCGGCGGCAGCCAGGCTTGGAGCATCCAGCAGATCACGGCGCACATCAAGCCTACGCTCAGCCATACGCCCCAGAAGGGGTGTCCCAGGACCAACTGACCCAGAGCCAGCATCAGGCCCTGGGCGGGATAGAATTTGGCCGCATAGGTCGGCTGCCAGATTATCTGGAAACTCTCGAAATGCACCCACATAGGGTGGGTGGGGTTGCTCAGCCTCCCGTGGGCGAAAGTGTCCGCCAGCAAAAGGTAAGCGTAATCATCATGACCGCCAGGTGCGGGAACGGGCAGAACGGGTAGCAGGGCGGCACGCACTGCGAGGCCCGCCAGACCCACCACGGCAACGGCCAGCTTACGCCGTTCGGCCAATTTGCTGAAGGCGCGTTCGCAGACCTCAAACCAGCGGGATCCGACACTCGGAACGACTGCGGCGACTGCCAAAGCGGCAATACAAAGGCAAGACTCGATCAGTAACATTTTTCCGATTTTTAATGGGAACTCGAGGAGCGGAAACCAACAAATGCAAACTGAGACTCCGATGCTCCAACTTTCCGACTCCAAATTCCTGCCTGCAAATGTTTACCGGAGCGCAGTTTAGATGCCAAACGAGGAACTGGCGCGCCACACTGACGGACTTGTTTATGTTCAGTTTGACCAAGATAAAGATTGAACAAAGAGATCGCTGAGCCTCTGTTTTGTCGGTATTGAGGCTCTTAAGGCACCTAGGGCACGGAGAAACAAGGACTTTCAAAGCGGGTACTCATGCCCCTCGGTTGGCGGGTAACCGGAGACCACGAAAACACCCCAAGCGCCAGCAAGCGCGGCAGCAAAACTGCCACCTGGGAATCACACGGGAAAGCCGTAGCTGCTCCAACCGAACTCCGCCGTGCCATCGGCAGACAGAGGATCAGCTGGGAATTAAGGTTTTAGGAGCAAGTGCCATAATGTCATGCATTAACGGCGGTTTGGCTCCCAGACTAGTAACCTTTTAGGCCAAGATATTCCAGCCATCTGTCCACAATAGGTCACACTTTGGACCTCGACCGATCCCCCAACCCCACCCACCCCGGCTCGCGTTTCGGCGAAAAGAGCGTCGTTTCCTGTTTCTGGTCTTTGCCAAGTCACTTGGCACCTCGTGTGCAGTAACAGAGGCGACGGCGAAACATATCGCCTAAGCAACAGTATCCAAAATGGAGGGGAATAACCCAATGAAGAATTTACTTGCGAGGCTTTGGAAGGAAGAAGAAGGCCAGGACCTCACGGAGTACGGATTACTCCTGGTTCTGATCGCCTTGGCTGCGATCGCAATGATGCAGAAGCTAGGCAGCGCGATCAATGCCGTATTTTCAACCGCATCAGCCAGCCTTTCGGTTAGCTAGCCTGAGGCGTGACGAAAACCCTGCTGAACGACTTCGACCGTGTCTACCTGGCTGCGGAGCGAGCATTCCCGCCTCGCAGCCAGGAGAACGTTGGGATGAGTAGAGGGTGCAGGTGCAATTGAAGCGTTCGGCAGTGTCCTGATTTGGTCCTTGGCTCCGGCTCCATGCAGGCATTCGGCGGGAGCAGATGGAGCTTCGGTGTTTTGAGTGGTTACTTAGGAATACTGATAGAGCGGCACCGGCAGGTGGAAGCGAGGGCTTCGGAGGAGGTGCCACTCGACCGACCCAGGCGGCGTTTGCGCCCGCCTCGAGAGGTATATCGGTTTTCTAAGGCCGTGAATGCCTTGTCTCACTGTGTGCGGGGCAAGAGCGGCGTCCACAACTAGACTACAATTCGTTAGATTGCGGCACATCAGGTTCACAAATACTTTGCTTTCGGAGGGGGAGGCATCATGAGGAACCTACTGGATCGTCTTTGGAAGGAAGACGAAGGCCAGGATCTGACCGAATACGGTCTGCTCCTGGTGTTGATAGCGCTCGCTGCGATTGCAATGATGCAGAGTTTGGGAAGTGCTATTAACGCAGTTTTCTCCACGGCTTCGGCTTCTATGAGCGTTTCGTAGTACGGCGCAAGTCAGAAGGTCTGTTAGTTGTCAGTGCTCGGGACCGGCACGTTCGGTCCCGAGCATGACACAATGGTGTGTTGATTGGGTTTGACAGACAGACAACAGCACATCAGTGAAAGTTTGCGAGATGGCTCCAGCTTCCAACCAGACCCGCCGAGAGGAATCATCCTTCCAGGCAACTGAAGAATGAAGATGAACAGTGAAGTGTGGAATCTCGGCTGGAATGTTGTGCTTGCAAGCTCAGCCCTCGGGCTCGCGGTGTGGGCAGGATGGTTGGATTGGCGCTCGCGGCGCATCCCCAACTGGCTTACGGTGCCGGCGCTCGGCGCGGGGTTAGCAGTCAACGCCTTGGCGTGGAGATGGGCCGGTACGAAGCAGGCGCTGGAGGGTGCGGGACTGGGGCTGGCAATCTTACTGCCTTTTGTGCTTTTGCGCGGGCTGGGGGCCGGCGACTGGAAGCTGATGGGCGCCCTTGGAGCATGGCTCGGGCCAAGCCGCCTGATCGTGGTGCTGTTTGGGACAGTGTTTATCGCCGGAGTTATGGCGATAGTGCAGATGGTTCGTCACCGGCGGGTGAAGGAGACCCTCCAGCATTTGGGGATCCTGCTTGGCATCATGGCTACGTTTGGAGTTTGGGGCCAGCGCCACAATCTGACCCTGGACAATCCGGCGCTCATGAGGCTGCCTTTCGGGGTGGCGGCAGCGGCTTCCACAGTTCTCTTCTTTGGCACGCTATCTGCTCTTCAAATCCTTCACTCGCTGAAGTGAATCTCCGGAGCTCGATCCCGGAGGCCCACGCTGCAGACCGGAAAGAGGAATCACAACCCACCGTCATAAGGTGATCGATGGACCAGAAACGATTGGTAGTCGGCTTGTTAGTGGCCTTGGTTTTTGGCTTGGTGGCAGCACGCTACGTCTATATTCAGCTTCGCAACGCGAAACTGGCGGCAGGACAGAATCGTGTAGTAACCGGCCGCATCGTAGTTGCGTCGAAACCTGTCATGTTGGGCGAGCGTCTGACCACTGCGGATTTACGCGAGATTCCTTGGCCCGACGCGTCGAGGCCCACTGGGTCTTTCGGGCGCGTCGAAGATTGCCTGGATCGCGCTTTGATCACGCCGGTAGTGGAAAATGAGCTCATCCTCGAGGATAAGCTGGCGCCCAAGGAGGCTGGGGGAGGTCTTTCGGTAGCCATACCCCAGGGCACTCGGGCCATTTCCGTGCGCGTGGACGACGTGGTTTCGGTAGCCGGGTTCGTGGTGCCGGGGACCATGGTTGATGTACTAGTAACCGGCGCTTCCACGGGTGGCGACAGCGTTACGCGTACCATCCTTCAGGACCTGCGGGTGCTGGCGGTCGGGCAGAAGTCGGAGGCCGATCGGGAAGGCAAGCCGCAAACTTACACGGTGGTTACATTGCTGGTGAGCCCCGAAGACGCCGAAAAGGTAACCATGGCGAGCACCGAGGGGAAGATCCACCTGGCTCTGCGCAACACCATCGATACCAAAGAAGTCAATCCCCCTGCAGTGAGCCGCGCCAGCCTCTTTACTGGGGCGCCGCCGGTTCACCCCGAGGCGACGACGCACAAGGTCCACCGTGAGGCTGCTCCTCCGGCGCCAAAGCCTCCGGAGCCTTATGTAATCGACGTAATTCGCGGTGACAAGAAAGAGACAACCAGCTTCGCAGGTCAACAGGTCCATCAATAGGCGGCGGCACATGAGAAGCGTGAAGACCAGCAAGGGACATTACGCATTATTTCTAGGCATTACTTTGCCGATGATCCTGACAGGCGCGGTATTGTGGGCTCAGCAAGCTCCGCAAACCCCGCCCGGGCAGACGGCCCAAGCGCCACAGGCGCTCTCGGGGCCGGGCGAAGCCGAGACACTACACGTATTGGTGGGACGATCGCTGGTGATAACTTCGCCGGCGCGCATCAGGCGCATCTCGGTCGCAGACCCCACGATCGTCGATGCTGTGGCGGTAAGCCCCAACCAGATTCTGCTCAACGGCAAGGCGCCGGGGGCTGTCTCCCTGGTGTTGTGGGACGAGACCGGGCAGAGCCAGGAATTCGATCTCAACGTCGACATCGACATCCGTGGCTTGGCCGATCAATTCCGCGAGGCCTTCCCTGACCAGCCCGTGAAACTGGAAGTGCAGAAGGACGTCGTGGTGCTCTCGGGACCAGTGTCTTCGAAGGCGGTCGCGGACAAGATGATCGAAATGGCCAAAGTGACGTCGGCCAAAGCTGTGAGCTTGCTTGCGGTTCCGCCTCCCGTGGCGCCCGGCGAGGTCCTTCTTCAGGTGAAGTTCGCGGAAGTGGACCGCTCGGCGCTGAACCAACTGGGCGCGAACCTCCTGTTCCCGACCGGGAAGATGATAGGTGCCGTGGGCACGGGGCAATTTGGCCCGGCGTCGCTTCAAGGTGGTATTTTGCCCACGCCCGGTGCGGGTATCGCAACGACCCTCGCCAACGGAACCACCACGATCGAACAGGCGGGGTTCAGTTTGAGCAGTCTGCTCAATATCTTCCTGTACAACCCGCAATTGAACCTGGCCACCGCCATCCAGGCACTTCAACAGCGCAACCTGCTCCAGATCCTGGCAGAGCCGAATCTCCTGACCGAAAGCGGTAAGGAAGCAAGCTTTATATCAGGCGGAGAGTTTCCATTTCCGGTCGTACAGGGTGGCGGCGCAGGGACTTTGCCAACGGTGACCATCCAGTTCAGGGAGTTCGGTGTGCGGCTTTACTTTACACCGGCCCTTACGTCCGAAGGTAATATTCATCTGAAAGTGCGGCCGGAGGTAAGCTCGCTCGATTATTCAAATGCGCTCACTTTTTCCGGCTACACAATCCCGGCCCTCTCAACGCGGAGAGTGGAATCCGAAATGGAGCTGCGAGACGGGCAGAGTTTCGCCATCGCAGGGTTGGTGGACAACCGGGTGACGGAGGTCGCGTCCAAGATTCCAGGGTTGGGGGACATTCCCATACTAGGCAAATTCTTCCAGAGCCGCTCACTGTCGAAGTCGCGAACCGAGTTGCTCGTCCTGGTCACTCCACGGATCGTCAAGCCGTTGCAGTCCTCTCAGGTGCCGGCGCCTCCTTATTACCCGATTCCTTTCATGGCGCCACTGACGGGGGAGAAACCCGTACCACCGGCAAGCGGGCAGGCGACGCCGAAGAAATAAGGAGCGTCGAAGCTCAAGAAGTCATGTTGAGGTGTATGGGATGTTGACAGCATCGGTGGCCAGCATCGTACCCAAGAACGGGAGTTACTTGCGTGCGTGCCTGGAACAAACAGGGTTGGTGAAGTCAATCTCCGAATGGGGGATCGACCCCGCCAAGCATCCGGCGCCGGGAGAAGCGGTGCCCGATGTGGTGATTATCGACCTTACCCGCGAGATGGAGCCCTGTTTCGATTTCTCCGCCCACTTGCGCAAGCTGCGTCCCTCGGTGTGCCTGGTAGGCTATTCCCCCGTACAGAACCCCAGCCCCGGCTTGCTGATTCAAGCCATGCGCAGCGGTATGCAGGAGTTTCTAAGCCATCCCATTGAGGCAAGCTGGCTGCGCGAAATCCTGCAACGCTACATTCAGCAACGCGGTCCGGAAGCCGAGCCGGAGGTGGTCGAGAAAGCGATCATGGTATTGGGCGGCAAGGGGGGGGTCGGCACCACAACCGTGGCGGTTAATCTGGCCGTGCAGCTGGCCGCCATTGGCGGGAAGCGCTCGGTTTTGATCGATCTTGCACGCCCCTTGGGCCTCGTGTCGCTGCTGTTGGATCTGCAGCCGCGCTTCTCAGTACGCGCCGCGATCGAGAACCTGGAACGCCTGGACAGCTATCTCCTCGCCGGCCTTCTGACGCGCCACAAGAGCGGGCTGGAAGTACTGGGAGGGGTCACGGATCCTGACGAGTGGCAGCATATTCCCGTTACCGCCTTGCCCCGGGTCGTGAATGTTGCCCAAAACTGTTGTGACTTTCTGGTCGTCGATATGGGGACAGTGTACTCCTCGGAGTGGAGCCCCATGTTACACCTGGCGCGGACGGTGCTGGTGGTGACGCAGGCCGACGTTCCCGGACTCTGGGCGCTCGAGCGTCACTTGTCCGCCTTGGCCTCTTACGGCCTCGATCCGGCGCGCATTCAGATCATCATCAACCGCTTTCACCGGCAGGATGACGAAGCGCTGAAGGCTTTCGAGAAGAAGGCCAAGCGTGCGATTTTCGCCCGCATCCCCAACGACTTTCGCCGCGTGAGCATGGCAGTGAATCTGGGCGCGCCCCTGTCGTGGGACCACAACGATCCTTTAGTGGCAAAATTCCGCCAAATGGCCTCTCAGTTGGTTGGCGTCACTCTCCAGGCAGAGACGAAACGCGGTTCGATTTTCAACTTCCTTAGCTCCATTTCGGCGAGGTGAATGAGCTGTGGCATCAACATTTGGAGTCAAGTCCGATTTCAACACGGTTAAACTGGCCATCCATCGCAAGCTGATCCAGCGCATGGATATGGATCACGTGGTGCAGCTTGGTCGCGAAGGCGTGCGCAAGGAAGTCACCGAGATCGTCGAGAAGCTGGCCGCGGAAGAAAACACCCCCATGACTTTTCAGGAGAGGGAGCGTCTCTCCCTGGAAGTCCTCGACGAGGTCTTTGGGTTGGGGCCGCTCGAGCCGCTCCTGCATGACCAGACCATCTCGGACATCCTGGTCAACACCTTCAACAGTGTCTACATCGAGCGTAACGGCCTTTTGGAGAAGACGACAGTTCAGTTTCGCGACGATACCCATCTGATGTCGATCATCGACCGGATTATTTCTGCGGTGGGACGGCGTGTGGACGAATCCTCTCCGATGGTGGACGCCCGTCTCCAGGATGGCTCCCGCGTCAACGCGATCATTCCTCCGCTTGCCATCGACGGACCTATCCTTTCTATCCGCCGTTTCGGGAGGGACCCGTTGACCGCCGACGAACTTCTGCAAAATCGCACCATAACCGCTCCCATGCTGGAGCTCCTGCGTGGATGTGTGTACGGCAGGATGAATTGTTTGATCTCAGGCGGAACGGGCGCCGGCAAAACCACCTTGCTGAATGTCCTCTCGTCGTTCATCTCGAATCGCGAGCGCATTATCACCGTTGAAGACGCTGCTGAACTGCAGTTGCACCAGGAACACGTGGTGCGGCTCGAGACGCGTCCTCCCAACGTGGAAGGGAAAGGGGCTGTCCGCCAGCGCCAGTTGGTGATCAACTGCTTGCGTATGCGGCCCGACCGCATCGTGGTGGGCGAGGTGCGCGGCGACGAAGCCTTGGACATGCTCCAGGCCATGAATACGGGTCACGACGGCTCCCTGACCACCATCCACGCCAACAGTCCGCGCGACGCCCTGACTCGGCTGGAAACCATGGTGGCAATGGCCAACTTGAACATCCCCGAAAGCGCCATCCGCCGCCAGGTGGCTTCGGCTTTGGACTTGATTATTCAGGTGTCGCGCATGAGCGACGGCACGCGCAAAGTGATTAACGTCTCGGAGGTCGTGGGCATGGAAGGTGATGTCGTCACCATGCAGGACATCTTCGAGTTTAGAAAGACGGGTATCGGAGAGAAGGGCGAGGTGTTGGGAGAGTTCTTGCCGTCCGGCATCCGTCCCAGGTTGTCGGAGCGTTTGCTGGCGGCAGGAATCCGGTTGCCGGCGGGACTCTTCGAACGTCCCGGTTATTGAGGCACCAAGCATGGAAATAGGGATAGCCGTTCTGACTTTTGGAATAGTCGCCGTGATACTCCTCCTGGGCTTCGGGTTGGCGGGTGGAAGCCGCAAGAACGTCATCGGACGCCGACTGGAGGCTATCGAACGAGGCACGGGACGCTCAGGTTCGGGCTCTCCTCAATTGAAGCTGCTGCGCGACGAGGTCATGAGCAGCGTACCGAGGTTGAATCGCCTGCTGCTGCGCTCTTCTTGGGCGGTGCGCCTACGCACCTACACAGCCCAGGCGGGGTTGGATATCTTGCCGGGCAAGTTGATTTTGATCACGGCCGTGCTGGGCCTGGGCCCGTACATTGTGGTGCCTTACTTCTATCCCAACGTGATTCTAGCCATCCTTGCCGGGGTGGTTGGGGCTTCGCTCCCATGGCTCTATCTCGCTTTCAAGCGTTCGGCGCGCCTCAGAGCCTTCGAGAAGATTTTTCCAGAGGCGGTCGATCTGCTCGGCCGCGCCGTCCGGGCCGGACACGCATTTACGACCGGCTTGGAAATGGTCGCAACGGAATTGCCCCAGCCTGTGGCGGGAGAGTTCAAGCTTGTCTTCGATGAGCAGAGCTTCGGCCTGCCCTTGCGAGACGCTTTGACAAACTTCGCCGAGCGGATCCCGATTGTGGATGTGCGGTTTTTTGTTACGGCCCTGCTTATTCACAAAGAGACCGGCGGCAACCTTGCCGCAATTCTGGATGATCTGGCGGCCGTAATCCGGGACCGCTTCCGGCTGCTGCGCGATGTGAGGGTTCGCACCGCGCAGGGGCGCTTGACGGCTGGTATCCTCATCGCGCTGCCCCCGTCGATGATTTTGATCATGCGGGGATTGAATCCGGAATACGTGAACGTGCTCTTTACCGACCCTCTCGGCCCCTACATGCTTGGAGGAGCAGCGCTCCTGCAGATTATCGGCTCGATTTTCCTCTGGAAGATTGTGAATATCCAAGTGTGAAGCTTGGGGGATGACAAGTATATGATTTGGGCGACGAGTGGCGTGGCGTTTGCGGCAGTGGTGATGATTGTGCTGGCTGTGGTGTACGGTTTTTCCGGTGGAAACCTGCCTGCGGCCGAGCGCTTGACCCGCCTCTGGAGGCCCCCTTCCACGGATGAGCGATTGGGATTCAGGGCTAAGCAAAAGCAGAAGGTCACGCAGGTGCTGGGGGACGTGGGCCGGATAATTCCCACTTCCAGCAAACGGATGCCGCACACTCAACGCATGATGGCGCGGGCGGGGTTTCGGCGTCCGGAATCGATAATGGCGATGCAGGGCATGAAGGTGCTTCTGCCCGTAGCGCTGGTGGCCTTGGTTTATTTCACAGGGCTCTACCATCAATCTCCGATCTTCATCCTGGTTCTCGCCGCCGTTGTGGGATACATGCTTCCCGAGTTCTGGTTGACTACACGCGTGCGCCACCGGCAAAACCAGCTCCGCTTGTCTCTGCCGGACTGCCTCGATCTGCTGGTGGTGTGCGTGGAGGCCGGCTTGGCGCTCGATCAGGCCTTTATGCGCGTTACCCAGGAACTGCGAATCGTGCATCCGATACTCTGCGAGGAACTGGACCTGGTCAACGCTGAGATTCGCATTGGCAGGACTCGAGTCGAGGCTTTACGCCAGTTGGCCGACCGGACGGGCGTGGAAGACATCAAGTCGCTCGTCGCGATGCTCGTTCAGACCGAGCGATTCGGCACGAGCATTGCTCAATCGCTTCGCGTGCACTCTGACGAGTTGCGCACCAAGCGGCGGCAGCGCGCCGAAGAACTGGCTGCCAAGGCGACCGTTAAGATGATCCCCCCGCTGGTGTTTTTTATATTCCCGGCGTTGTTTGTGGTGATTCTCGGTCCGGCAGTCATCACCTTGTTTCGGCATTTCATGTGATTTGGAAATCAACAACTGCGAACGGCACTGGAATTAAGTTGAAAGCGCGATATCAGACTTGAAAAAGGAGTAAACGATGAACGTAACCACGATTCGAATTCTCGCCGGCATCGGCGCGGTAATTGTTCTGTTTATCATTATCTGGAGACGCCGGAAAAAGGCATCCGAGTAGTTGACAGGAGTGACTTCGCGACGCAAGGCGCAGTTCCTGAATGTGCGCCCCTTGGCGGGCCATCATGGCGACTCAAAAACCAAATCGCTTTTATGTTTATAACACGACCCGCGAGACCTTTGTCGCCACTGAGGCCAAGTTGGCAGATGGTTATGTCAGCCGACTCGTGGGTTTGTTGGGAAAGACCCGACGCTGGGCGCGCCCGGGACAGGGATTGTGGATTGTGCCCTCGCACGGCGTGCACACGATCGGTATGCTGTTCGCCATCGATCTGGTCTTTCTCGACCGTGACGGGCGCGTGGTTCACACGGAGGAGTATGTGCGTCCCTTCCGCATCTCGAGGGTGACCCTCAAGGCCCAGAGCGTGCTCGAGCTTCCCCCTTACACCGTCTTCCGAAGTGGGACCCAAGTTGGTGACCGGTTGGAGATCGGGAAAGTGGATGGGCGGCCGGGCGTCACGATGGACGACCGGGCGCCGGCGCGGTGACGCCACACGGCGAGACGGCCGGTCGAACGACGGGGGTGAGTGTCTCACTTCTGGTTCCCGAGGCGCGGCCCTGGGCCGCGACAGTCCGGGAGCGGGACGCCGCGCAGCACAGGTAAGCGTCGAGTTCTCGAAAGAGTGGAGGCGACCGCGGGCGCTCCAGCCGGGTGCTCTCTCGGCTCCGCGGTTTGCAGGCAAACAGAGGTAGTCCTAAGAGGCAAATTATGCCTGGATGGCCATTTCAACGCGGTCGCGAACCGTCCCCGAGGGCGGTCAGCGGCGAAGCCGGGCCGGATGCACAAGAATCGGAAACTCTGCGAACCCGGATCGCGGGCGAATTGAGAACCGTAGATCGATTGCAGCGCATCGCCCGGCCCGTCGCCTTGATTGTCTTCACGCTTCTGGGGCTGCTCGCTCTTTTGCAGCTCTACACCTGGTCGCGGGTTGAACAGTTGACGGCCTTGAGCCAACGCCGCGAGGAGCGCACGGCGGCCGCCCTAGCCTCCATGCAGGAGGCGATCGATAAACAGAGAGTGGCTGTGGATGAGGCCACACAGCCGATGGCATCCCCGGGTCGTGGTCATAAGAAGGTTGAGCTCGTGGCGAAAGAAACCCCGGAACGCGCCGCTCCCGCCGCCGTTCGGGAGCTTCCGAAGCCCAGCAAGACGACGAGAGAGCCACAACCGGCGGCGCATGGGACTGGGCCCAGCCAGGCGGCTGTCCGGCCCGCTCCGGAGCGGCCGGCAGCGGCCCGGGAGGCGACTGCGCCTCCGCAGGAAGCGCCGCCCGCGCGGCAGCACCCCACCATTGAGTACCAGGCCGTCGCGGCTAACCGGCTGGATCAGACCGCCAACCGGCCGGCCGGAGAAGGTGCTGAGGGCGGGCCGAACGATCCGCATGAAAATGCAGAGCCCTCGGTGGTCCGAGTCACGCAGGCCGACACGGTCATCGCTCGCGACCACAACGAGATCGAACGGCTGCGCAAACTCGGCCGACGGGACTACATCGAGTTTACGCTGCTCCGCTCCGGCAATCGCCAGGAAGTGGCGCCCGACATCCGCCTGGAACTGAAAAAGGTCGATTCAAAAAGGTTGCGTTGCGCTGTAAACATCTACGCGGAGGACTACGAGTATCCCACCGACTTGGGCATCAATGAGCCCGTGGTGTTTCCGGTGCGAGCGATGTGGGAATCCGTGGAGTTAGTAATCAACAAAGTGGGGAAGGACACTGTGGGAGGCTACCTTACGGCACGCAAGGGTGTGCTGGCGGCGCGGTGAAGCTCGGGCCTCGGAATCTCTCGCAGCCCAGCCCCGATCCCGACTGGGGAAAGATTGGTGAAGAATGAAGAGCTCTGGAAACCGGCTACTCTTGTTCCCACTCGCCTTCCTGATTATTGGGTTGATTGTTATTTACCCTGCTCTGCATCTGCCGTCTCTCGGCCAGCTTTTCCAACCAGCTCCCACGGCCAGCAGACCGAAGTCGGCAGTCAAAATCTGGGCGACCCGGCGAACCGGATTCTACTACTGCCCAGACAGTAAGTTTTATGGGAAGCTCACGCCCGGCGTTTATATGTCCCAGTCCGAGGCGATACAGAGTGGATATCAGCCGGCCGCCAACCAAACGTGTCGATAGCTCGAGCGGGAAGAACACGAGCGAGACCGGTAGCGTTCCGGTTTTAAGTAGAGGCGGCTTTAGGCCGCGATGTGGCGAGGTAAACTCGCCGCTGCGAATTCAAGCGGCAACACTCCGCGAGACAGAGGTTGCGGGGGAATAAGGTGCATGCATGGCGAGCGAAGTCTTAGACAATAAGGCGATGGCGAATGGGAAGCCGGGCCCGGCAAGCCAGGTTATTGAGTTGCCGCACAGCATAAAAGACCTGGGGATCAGGAAAAGCCTTGTGCAGAATATCGCACTGAAGATCCTGTATCTTCAAGGTGAGCTCATCCTGGTTCACCTGGCCGAGCAAATGCGAGTCAGCTTGGCGGTGGTGACCGAGATCTTCGAACTCCTTCGCAAGGAACAACTGCTGGAAGTGAAAGGAATGGTGGGAGGGGTCCAACGCGTCACCACCACCACTCTGGGCAATTCGCGGGCTCACGAGTTGCTGAACCTAAGCCACTACGCGGGCCCGGTTCCCGTTTCACTCGACGACTATACGCGCCAGGTTAGAGCCCAGAGTATCCGCAACATGAGCTTTCACGCGGCCGATGTGGAGAGGGAATTCGCTCCTTTGGTCCTTCACCCGGCAACCCTGGAACAGCTCGGCACGGCGATCATGTCCGGGCGATCGATGCTGCTGCATGGGCCCTCCGGCGCGGGGAAAACGGTGATCGCGGAGACCATTGCGGGCATGTATCGGGACTACGTCTGGATTCCCTATGCCGTCGAGGCCGGCAATCAGATCGTGACGGTCTTTGACTCCAACCTGCATGACACGGCGCTCGAACCCGTCGACGAGCAAGCCGACCGAAGATGGGTTCGCTGCCGGAGGCCGCGCATCTTCGCGGGCGGGGACTTGCGTCTCGAGATGCTGGATTTGCAGTTCAATTCAGTCGGCAGGTACCACTCGGCCTCACTGCAGATGAAGGCGAATAACGGCGTTCTGGTCGTGGACGATTTCGGCCGGCAGCAGGCGCGCTCGGAAGATCTGCTGAACCGGTGGTTGCTGCCGCTCGAACACGACATCGACTTCCTCAACCTGTTTGGCGGAGGAAGACTGTTTGTGCCCTTCGATGTGTTTGTAGTGTTCGCGACCAGCCTGGATCCGAGCAAGCTGGCGGATGAGGCATTCCTGAGGCGCGTACACACCAAGGCAAGGCTGAGTTACGCCAGGCCGTCGGAATACCATGAGATCTTCCGGCGGGTGTGCACCGAAGCGGGTCTGAACTACGACGCTGCGGTCGTCGACGAGTTGGTCGCCATGCTCGAGAAGAGTGGGCGGCCGCTCCGGCCCTGCGACCCGGGTGAAATTGTCCAACAAATTCGCTGGGCAGCCGGGTACGAGGGTAAACCGCCGGCCCTTGATTCACCTTCGGTTGAGCAAGCATGCCGGAACTACTTTTTCTCGAGTTAGTAGGTGCGGAAGAACGCGTGGATCTTGTCATTCTGAGCGTAGCGAAGAATCTCCGCAGTTGGACTTTCAACGAACGGCAGAGATGCTTCGTCACCCACGGCTCCTCAGGATGACAGCGGAGAGAGCCCTGGGCGGCCCCGAGGGCCGTCCCTACAAGCCGTTTCGATATTACTTGTTATTTGCAGTCGGTCGGAGCCCAAGAAGCGGAGAGTAATATGCGAGTTCGACCATGGCCTTCCAGGCCCTTCAAACTAAGGAACGTGGTTATTGTGGGTTGGTGCCTTCTCGCGGCCGCCCTAGTACAACCCTCAAGGCAATTCGGCGCCCCCGCCGACGGCACTGCCGATCGCACGCCGCAAACGGCGCCCAAGCTCGCGAAGCAGAGGCCGTCGAAGGCACAACAGGCGCGCGCTGTCGCGGCGTACGGCAAGCTTCCCCTCGGCTTTGAAGCCAACGAGGGACAGACTGACAGCCGGGTGCGTTTCCTTTCCCGCGGCAGCGGCTACCTGCTCTATCTGACGCCTGGCGAGGCCGTGCTCGCTCTCGAATCCGAGCGGCCGCAGCAGTCGGCGCGCACGTCCAAGCTCCCGCAGGGTGGTGTCGAAAGTGTGCAGCCCAAGCCGGCGTCCGTGCTCCGTATGCAGCTTGTGGGCGGCAATTCTCAGGCCGGCATGGTGGGTACAGACGTGTTGCCGGGCAAGAGCAATTACTTTCTGAGCAACGATCCTTCTCAGTGGCGCACGAGCGTTCCGAACTATCGCAAAGTGGCGGAGCACGCTGTTTATCCTGGAATCGACCTTATCTATTATGGTACCCAGAGTCAACTCGAGTATGACTTCATCGTCGCGCCCGGGGCTGATCCGCGTGCGATCCGCCTGGCCGTTCAGGGCGCGAGGAAATTGCGGATTGACCCCCAGGGCAACTTGATCGCAAGCGTGGGGAAAGGTGAAGTGTCTTTTGAGAGGCCGGTTGCCTATCAGGAAGATTCACACGGTACCAGACAGCCCGTCGCCGCGCGGTACTCGATTAAGGGCGGGCGAAATGTGGAGTTTAAAGTAGGCAAACACGATCCCAGCCGGTCGCTCGTCATCGATCCGACACTGGCCTACTCGACTTACGTCGGGGGAGGCCTCATTGACGGTGCGAACGGAATCGCCGTGGCGCCGGACAATTCGGCATTCATCACCGGCGAGACCTTTTCCGTCAACTTCCCCGTTGTCGACGCACTTTTCCCCACGAATGTGGCGCAAAGCGAGGTTGCGTTCGTATCCAAAGTCAGCCCGGACGGTTCCGCGCTGCTCTATTCGACCTACCTAGGGTGTAACCGAACCATTGGGTACGGCATTGCCGTTGATTCTTTGGCTGAGGCCTATGTCACGGGCACAACGGACTGTTCAACCTTCCCGGTCACAGAAGGCGCTTTTGATACTCTGTGCGGCGCCGACGGAAAATGCGGAGCCTCGTGGAACGAGCAGGGCTACATTGTTTACAACGCTTTCGTCACCAAGTTCAACGTTGAGGGAACGGAATTGATCTACTCCGGCCTCATCGGAGACTACTCGGTCGCTGCTGGACGCAGCATCGCCGTGGATGAGGCCCAGCAGGCCTATGTGACGGGGGACATCGGCCCCAACATACAGGAAACGGTTCCCCTGGTGCCGCCGGAAACTCCTCCGCCGTTGTTTTGTACATATAAGGGCTTCCAGACCTTCTTTGGCGGCAGCGGCGGCACTCCCTATGGTGGCATCGCCACCGACGCTTTTCTTGTCAAGGTCGATGCCGCCGGCTCGGAACTCCTCTATTGCACTTATATCGGCGGCAGTGATGAAGATGTGGGATACGGCATTGCGGTGGACACTGCTGCCAACGCCTACGTCACCGGCATAGCGTACTCCTCTGACTTCCCAACCGGGGGTGGCGCGCTTCAGACCGCCTATGCAGGGGCCGGCGATGCGTTCTTAACCAAGGTCAACACGAATGGGGCGGGTTCCTCTTCCCTGATTTACTCCACCTACATCGGAGGCAGCGGGCTTGATCAAGGCAACGGTGTAGCTGTGGACGCGAGCGGCAACGCTTACGTCGCCGGACTCACCACCTCGAGGGCGAGCAGCTTGCTGTTCACTCCTCCTTCCGGCGCTTATCAGTCGGACTGCGCCTTGGATACACTCAAGGTGTGCGAGGGCGATGCGTTCGTTGCGAAATTCGCTCTCAGCGGCACGCCCGCCCTGAGCTTTTTCACTTACCTGGGAGGCGGCCTGGCGGACTCCGCGAATGGCATCGCGCTCGACTCGAGCGACAATGTCTACGTGACAGGGTCCACGGTGTCCACTGACTTTCCGATCGCGGGCAACGTTTTTCAAACGACCTACGGAGGCGGCAACGCCGATGCCTTCATCACGGAGTTGAATCCCACTGGTTCAGCTTTGGTGTATTCGACCTATTTGGGAGGAACCGCGACGGACATCGGGAATGGCATCGGTGTTGATACGGCGACTCCTGCCGCAGCCTACGTCGCGGGCCAAACCTGCTCTTTCGACTTCCCGCTTGCCAACCCGCTCCAGCCCAGTTATGGCGGCAACTGTGATGCTTTCGTCTCCAAAGCCAGTTTCCTCGAGGGCATCGCTCTCAATCCTGCCGGCCTCTTATTCCCAACCCAAAGCCTGGGGTCGACGAGCGAAGCGGAGACGGTTACGCTCACCAACGGCGATAGCACGCTGACGATTAACAGCATCACGGTCACAGGTTCTGCCTCAAGTGACTTCGCCGAAACCAACAATTGTCCGGCAACCGTGCAGCCGGGAGCCCAGTGCACAATTACTGTGACTTTTACTCCGACGGCGTTGGGCGTTCGAAAAGCGTCAATCGAGATCACCGACAGCGCGCTGGGCAGCCCGCAATACATCAGCCTGACCGGCAGCACTTCGACGGTCGGTATTCAGCCGGCCTCAGTGGCGTTTGGGAGTCAAGCGGTTGGCGCCTCGAGCGCCGCTCAAGCCGTTACCATTACGAACATTGGCACCACCGTTTTGACGATTTCGGCGGTGAGCACCAGCGGCCCCTTCACCGAGACGAATGACTGTACCGCTGCGCCGCTCCAGCCGACGGCCAATTGCGTGGTCAACGTGGCGTTCGCGCCTATCGCGCCGGGCCCTGATATTGGCGCTCTGACCGTCACCGACAGCGCCGCGGGCAGCCCGCAGGTGGTGCTGCTGACCGGCAGCGGAGTTCCCGCACCCGTGGCCAGCCTTTCGACGATGACCTTAACGTTTCCAATCACGACGGTCGCCACCACTAGCCGCGCGCAGACCGTCACGATAACGAACACCGGCGGCGCCCCACTTACCATTTCGAACGTTGGCGCCACCGGGGACTTCGCTCAGGCGAATAATTGCCCCACCAGTCTCGCTGGGGGGGCAAGCTGCCTAATTAGTGTTACCTTTACTCCTACTGCGGCCGGTAATCGCTATGGCACGGTAGTGATCACCGACAACGCTGCTAACAGCCCGCAGACCATCACTCTCTCGGGCGTGGGCGGCGGCGGCACGCCGGATTTCACTATTTCCGTCTCCCCGGCGTCGACGTCCGTTGTCGCCGGAGGCACCGCGAATTACACGATCACGGTGACGCCGATCTTTGGGTTCAATGCCACGGTCACCCTTGGTTGCAGCGGAGTGCCGCGAAATGCTACTTGTTTGGCTTCGGAGACCAGCTTGACCCCCGATGGAAAGAATCCCATCTCAGCTCAGATTGCGATACGCACCACGGCTCGCACCCTGGCGCCGCCACGATCGGGGCCGAATATGAATCTACCTCGCCTGCTGACGCACTTCAGGCCTACATGGTTCATGTGGTTCTTGTTCCTTTTGACTTTGCTCGCAAGCCAGGCGATGGCGCGCCGGCGCGGCGTGTTGTTGCGCCTTGCACTCGTGATGGGCTTGGTACTTCTCTGGGCGGCCTGCGGTACGGGTGGAAATTCGGTCAACCTCGGCGACGGAACTCCGGCGGGCAGTTACCAGCTCACGCTTTCCGGAACGGGCGGAACTCCGGCAATTTCGCACACGACGGCCGCAACCTTGTCGGTACAGTGACGGCTGGCGGGCCGGCGCTCGCCGGGTGGCACGGGCGTTCTTGCCGGTGCCACCATGTCAAGAAAGCCCGGTGGACCGGCACTTACACATGGAGGAAGTGATGATGCAGAAGGCTGGATTGTTGTTTGCCCTAGTTCTCTTTTTCTCTGTCGCTGCAGCCGCGCAGGAAACGCCCAAGGTAGAGCTCTTTACCGGCTATTCGCACATGTTCGACAATTTGAATACCACGAGCTACAACCTGAACGGAGTGAACGTCTCTGCCGCCGAGAACGTAAACAGTTGGTTTGGCGGAGTTCTCGACTTCAGCTCCAGCTTTGGATCGAATGCCGGCCTGAATGTTAACACGCAGACGATCATGTACGGACCTCGCATTGCCTACCGGAAGAGTCGTTTCGTCACACCGTCCGTTCACGCTTTGTTCGGGGGCATCCGGGGAAGCCGCGGCTTCGATGGAATCTCGGAAGCAAACTGGCGTTTCGCCATTGGACTCGGTGGCGAGGTTGATCTCAGAATAAACGACAAGATGGCGTTTCGCCTTGTCCAGGTCGATTACATACCAACTCACTTCCTGGATTTGCGGCAGGATAATGTCCGGGTTTCAGTAGGGTTCGTATTCCGGTTTCCTCGTTGGTAGGAGCTCGTTTTGAGAACCCGAGGGGCGGAATTCCGCCATAATCATAAGAGAGGTTCGGAGGCCTGTGGAGCAGGAGGCACCAAAATTCCTGGCCCGCAAGAGCCCAAGTCACCGCCCGCTCAACCGAGCGCTGGCGATGATCTTGGAGACGGATACGCCGTTCCAGGCGCTTTGGCTCCAAGGCTCGCAGCCCTGGCCTAAGTACCACCGCGTTGTCCCTGGCTTCTTATCATCTTCTCTCCTCCATCTTTCTGTCCTCTTCTTACTGGCTCGCTTTCCCGTGGCGAGGCTGTTAGCTAAGCCCGAGGTTGCGGAGGAGCACCACACTGAGCACTTGGTCTATATGCTCCCTCCTCAGGCCCTCAAGGACCGCCTCCCTAATTTGAAGCCGCCCGGATCAGGCGGAAAGCCGGGGCAGGGACACCGCCCGGAGCGTCCCCCGGCGAAAGGTGGCCAGTCGTTCCATCCCACCCTGACCATCGTATCGAATCCGCCGCATCCCGATAACGACCGGCAGACAATCATTCAGACTTCTTCGCCGCCTGAGCTGAAGATTCCTAAGGAGATTCGCCTGCCCAACATCTTGATCGGCAATCTTGCTCCGCCTCCGCCCGTGCCCAAGCCACCTCCACCTCCGCTGAAGCCGATTGAGACACATGTTGTCGTGCCGCCTCGCTCTGCTGTGACACCGCCTGTGGCTCCTGCGCTGGTTCTCGCGCCACCACGCAACCCTTTGCCGAACCCTTCGCTGACGGTCCCTTTGCCCGCCGCGCCTGCGCCGCCTGCACCACCTGCGCCCCAACCCGCTCCGCAACCGGCTCCGCCACCCCAGCCTGCTGAGAAGGCCGAGGCAAGAGGCCTGGCTGAACTCGATACGCGGAAGACTTCCGCCGCATCGGCTGGACTACTCAGCCTCAACGTTGACCCCGCGCCACCGACCGCATCCTTGACCCTTCCTCCGGGTAATCGTCAGGGAGCCTTTTCCATCTCCCCGGAGGGAGGCAAAACCGGCTCGCCAGGCGGCGTTCCGGGCGGGGATGCGCTGGGAGGCAACGCCGGCGGGAATGGACCGCCGGGCGACGCAAGCGCGGGCGTTGGCTCTGGAAAGAAAGGCGGCGGTGGTCCGGGTTCGTCGGAACCGGGCCCGGGACCGAATGTTAGTATCTCGGGCTCTGCCGGTGACGACGCTGATGCACTCTTGCCCTCCTTCTTCAGCGCCGCTGCGGTCTACCCTGTGGCTCAGCCCGGCCTTCGGCGACCGATGATGGTTGTCACCACCGGACCAACCGGAGGCGGCGGCCTCCGAGTCTACGGCGTGTTGAAGGGCAAGAAGATCTATACGGTCTATCTCCCCATGCCCGAAAAAAACTGGATTTTCCAGTATTGCGCGCGCGATGCCTCGGGCACAGGCCAAGAGACCACACCCACACATCTTAACGTAGAGGTCAAGCTGGAAATCCCCGTTGCCCCGCCCGCAGTCGTGGAACAGTTTGACTTTCGGCGCCCTCCCTTGCCGCCCTCGGAGCCGACCAAGAGAGAAACGATCATCCTGCAAGGCGTAATCGAGGAAGATGGCTCGATTGGCGAGCTGAAAGTCTATAAAGGCGCCGAGGGCGCTGAGAAGGCCGCGTTGGCAGCCTTCAGCCGCTGGAAGTTCAGGCCCGCCCAGCGGGAAAGCAAACCGATTGCCGTTGACTTCCTGGTGGGCATCCCGATCGTATTGCCGGCGAAGTGAGGGCGCGTTCCATGCCAACTAGTGAGCCTCGCAAATAGGGTGACATATGGAGGACCCCCTCACCCGGCTCGCGACGCTCGCAACCCTCTCCCCCAAAAGGGCGAGGGCTTGGATTCCCGTTATTAACCCTCGCCCCTTTGGGGAAGAGGGTGCCCGAGGGACGAGGGCGGGTGAGGGGGTTCACTCGTCGTTCTTTTCTGCGAGACTCATTAGGCGGCGGCATCGGTTGTCCGTTCCAGGTGCTCTGTCTCTCGCCGCAGTTGTCCTTTTTGCGCTGGGCGGATGCAAGCACGCGCCTGCCTCTCCTTCAAGCCCCATCGCCAACGATCAACAGTCCCAGCCACCGGCCGCGGCGACGGCGTCCGACGCAGCGTCCGCCCCCGTTCAGGTACCTGTCCAGGAGCCGCGCTTCGCCGTTCAAGTCGCGGCATTCGATGACCGGCCCAGCGCCGAGGCCTTGGCCTCAAGGCTCTCCGATCACTTCGGTCTTCAGACCGTGGTCGCTCCGGTGGACACACACGGCGTAACTCTTTACCGGGTTCGACTTTTGGCTGGAAGTAGGGATGAGGCTGAGAAGTTGGCCGAGACGTTTCTGAACACCGAGAAGCTCAAGGTTTGGATTGTGCCGCTGTAAGGCCGGCCGTTGCGCCCGCCCTCCGTCAGCTGGGCCCAAATTAGGACCAGGAAAGTGATGGTTATCAGGGGCAACAGTGACCCAAAGCCTGTGGTTACTGAAGTATATTGTTGCCCTATTTAGGCCGGCATTTGCCGGTGCTTCGCTGAGCTCAGGACAGACTCTAGAGGTCGGCTACCTTCGAATCAGAACACTACAGTAAGGCCTACATGTCTTGCCCTAACGCATCTCGAAGCCTCTAAGGGTTGCGGCCGGAGGCCTTGAGAGGCATCAACTCTCCGGCAGCGCGCCGGATCCGGCGCATGCAGTTCTCCCATTCCCCTTCGAAACACTGCGGCTTGCGGCAGTCGAATTCGCAAAGCGCATCCTCGGAAGGAACCTCCCGGGAGACTTGCCCCACCACCCAACGCCAGACGGTACGAAAAAGGTTCATGCCACCACCTCAACGCGCTCCAGATTCTCTAGCCTATTGTAAATGCACCCTTGCTTACATCTACGCCAATCCAGGAAACAGAGGTCCGGCCTGCAATTATCGAATCAGCAATCCAGCGCTAAACATGAAGTAAATCTGTTGTTTCTTCCTGCCTTCCGAATATGTTAGCACAACTTCAGGCAGGTCAAGGCCATCTTTTCCGCACGACCTTTTTTGCGCTGACTTCGAGGGTCATGCAGGGAAGACTTGTTCGCGCCTCCCCGGGGGCGTAGCCTTAACGGCGAGGGATTGCCACGGACGCGCCTGGCAAGCCTGGGAGTACGACTCCCCGAGTGCTCATCGTCGACGACGCCTGTCACCATGCCCAGGCGTACGCCTCGACACGCGGGTCGGCGCCGGCGCTGAGCACGCCTGACCTCATATCCACAATGATCCCCGCGTTCGACCCCAGCGACCACGGACCCGCCACCCGCAGCTTGTGCCCGCGCGCGACCAGCGCCTGCTGCGTGGCCTCGGGTATGCGCGCCTCGACCGCGGCGGCGCCGGCATTCATGGTGTGGGGGAACACCGAGGACGGAAAACTCGAGGTCGACCAGCGCGGGGACTCGATGGCTTGCTGAACGTTCATGCCGAAATCGACGACGTTGATGAGCGTTTGGATGGTGCGCATCACCTGATCGTCGCCTCCGGGACTTCCCAGGATTCCAAACGGTTCGCCGTCCTTCATGATCAACGTGCTTTGCAGCGTGCTGCGCGGCCGTTTGCCCGGCTCGAGGGTGTTCGCCTCGCCGCGCTCGAGCGAATAGTAATCACCGCGGCAGTTGAAGAGGATGCCCGTATCGCCCATCACTACGCCGGTCCCCATGCTGCTGTGCAGGCTCGGCTCGAAGCTCACCATGTTGCGGTCCTTGTCGACGACGCCGATGTAGCTCGTGTCGCCCTCGTAATCGGCGTTGCCCTCGCGAACCACCACGGCCCGCCGGCGAGCGGCCGGAGCATCGCTCATGTATTTCTCCGGCGATCCCGGCCGCAGCTCGAGCGAGGCCGCATTCATGTCGATGAGCTTTCTTCGTTCTGCCGCGTATTCCTTGGAGAGCAGCCCGGCATAAGGAATCTTGATGTAGTCCATGTCGCCAAGATACTTTTCGCGGTCCCCCATGGCAAGCTTCATAGCCTCGATATTGACGTGCAGGAAATCCGGGCTGTTAAGGCCCAGCGCCCTGAGGTCGTAACCTTCCAGGATGTTCAGGGCAAAGAGTTCCGTCGGTCCCTGGGTCGCGGAGGGGTTCTTGTAGATCTCGTAGCCACGGTAATTGATGGAAACCGGCTCCTCGACCTCCGCGGTGTATTCCGCAAAATCCTCGTAGCGGAACAGTCCTCCGTTCGCTTCGGAGAAAGCGGCGAATTCGCGCGCGATGTCGCCTTTATAAAAGCGGTCGCGCGCCGCCTTGAGCGCCTCGTGCCGGCCCTTCGCCCGGGCGGATCTTTCGGCTTCGACCAGCTTCTCCAGAGTTCGGGCGAGATCAGGATTCCTGAATATCTCGCCGGGCTTGGGCGGCTGACCATTCGGCAGATACACCTTCACTGTGGTCGGATACTTGAGGATCTTCCGGGTGAAGGCAATCGCGTTGGCGCGGCCCTCGCTGATCGGGAATCCGTCGCGCGCCAGTTCAATGGCGGGTTGAAGCACCTGTTCGAAGCTCATCGTGCCCCAGCGGTCCAGCAGCATGTACCACGCGTCGACGACGCCCGGAATGCCGCCGGAGAGCAGGCCGTAGCTGTCGGGGATCTTGCCGCCGTTGTTTTTCTCATACCACTCGATGGTTGCGAGCTTTGGAGCGCGCGGCTCGGCGTTAATCGAAAGCACCTTCTTCTGGCCGGCCACGTAAACCAGCAGTACGGCGTCCGCACCGACGCCGTTAAAAGGGAAATCCGTCACCGCCAGCGCCGCCTGTCCGCCCACCGCCGCATCAAAAGCGTTCCCGCCTTCTTCCAAAATGCGGCGGGCAGCTTCCGTGGCTTGGGGCATCATAGAGGAGATCGCAGCCACTCGTCCCCGAATCACCGGACGCATGGTGTGCGCCGGCGCCGCCGGACTTTCCTGGGCCAAGCCAAACGGCGCGAGGCCGAAGCCGAGAATCAACACGCAAAAGCCCAAACGTGAAGCCGCCATCTTAACCTTCCTTAACTGAGAATTACCTGCAATTTTACTCGAGGCCGGCGCAGACGGGCCGTTTTTTTTGCATGTCTGTTCCTGTGTATTCGGAGAGGCGCATACATCAGGACGAAGAGCGTCCCGACGTATGCGCCACCCGTCCTCACGCCTATTCCTCTCAGGTCAATCTGAACTTGACGCGCCGGGGTTGCAGGCATACTATTTGCAGGCACGAATAAAGGCGACACCGGAAAATCCGGCTTCGTGTTTCTCCCCCCTCTGGGCCAAATTCAATAACGGGCGGCCAATCTACTCTTATGGAAGCTTCAGATGAAGCGAGTCAAGAGTATTGTGTGTCTTGGGCTCATGTTTCTCTTCTTGGGAATCGCGACGAGTCCTGCCCTCGGGGATGAAGATAAGAATCAAGCCAACTGGGACAGGCTAAAGCAATTGTCGGCAGGCCAGGAAATTCAAGTCGTACAGAACGACGTCAAGTCCAGTCGCAGTAACTTCCGCAGCGTAACCGACGAGGGGATTGTCGTGAGCACGGCGACCGGCGAACAAACTATAGCTCGGCAGAGTATCCTCCGGGTTTCGTCCAAAGGCGCAGGGCACCGCATGAGGAATACACTGATCGGCGCTGGAGTCGGGGCGGGCGTCGGCTTAGGGATTGGCGCGGCGGCGGATTCCCACAAAGCTTGCACCGGACTCTGCATTAACGTTTTGCCCAACGCAGGCAAAGAGGTAGGTACCCCGCTGGGTGCGATTGTGGGCGGCATTATCGGTGCGGTGGTTCCCACGGGCGGTTGGCACGAAATCTATCGTGCTCGCTAAAAAGGAGGAAAGGCGGGCTGGCGCGGACTTCGCCTCCTGAAGTCTGCGATTTCGCGTAGCGAAACTTTTGGGGGCGATGGCCGATACACTACTAGGTTCGCTGCCGCGAACTTCGCAGACATCAAGAACCGGATGTCTGCGCTCCTACGTAGGTTCGGAGGGGCGCATACATCAGGACAAAAAGCGTCCTGACGTATGCGCCACCCGCGCCACTGCGGCCCTCCAATACCAAGCCTATCGCAAACCTTATCGATGGTGAGACTGTTGGCGCTTCTGCGGCATCTCTAGCGTTTGTCAATCGCGATCAACAGGCCGGCGCTCACGCCGATTGAGCGCTCATGTCCTCGCCCAAAGTTGTACTCATATCCCGGTTCGACATACCAGCCCAATTTGTGCTTGCGGCCTGGCCAGAACATGAAATCCAGCACGGCTTCTCCGCCCAGGGAGTTCCTCGTAATGCCGGATTCGCTCGTATGAATCCACTCCGGTCCAATGCCCGCCATAAACTCGGCTTTTGGGGAAAGGGTCCAAGGTTTCTTGAACAGAAGGTCGGTATCCCATTCGGTTGATTGGCGGCTAAAACTCGGCGTCACGCCTGCCTCGAGTTCCAGCCACTTCTCGATAGGTGTTACTTCAACCGCCACGCTGGGGCCGAAGCCCGATTGGTGGTCCGTGAGGTTACGACTGGGAGCCGCCCCGAGCTCGACGACGGCAACAGGCTCCTTATTGCCATCCTGTGCCAAGGCGTATCCCGGGCAGAGAAGAAGCGATGCTGCCAACAGCAATTTCATGGCGCTCATCAAGTCAGATTACAAGTCTAACAGAACCGGCGGGCTGGCGCAGACTTCGGGTTCTGAAGTCTGCGATTTCGCGTAGCGAAACTCTTGGGGGCGGTGGACGATGCAGAACTAAGGTTCGCTGCCGCGAATCTCGCAGACATCAAGAACCGGATGTCTGCGCCAGCCCTGCTGCGATTGACGTAGACCGCAGAGCTTCGCTCTGCGCCAGCCGCGGTCAGTGGAGTCGCGGTACGTGCAAACTCTAATTCTCGAGCGCCTCGCGGGTAATCTCTGCTCCCAGGCGGCGAAGGCGGCTTTCGAGATCGCTGTGGCCGCGTTCGATCTGGTAGACGTTTTCGACGACTGTCTCGCCTTGCGCAGCCAGCGCGGCAAGCACAAAAGCCATTCCCGCTCGAAGATCCGGAGCGACGACACGCGTGCCGCGCAGGGTCTCAACGCCTTCCACGTCAGCAAAGTTTCTGGCTTTTCGTGTGATCTTTGCGCCAAGCGACACGAGCCCGTCGATCTGAGTGAATCGGTCCTCGAATACACTCTCGCGGATGGGGCTGGTGCCGTCGGCAACCGAGGCGAGGGCCATGATGCCAGGCAGGAAGTCCGTGGAAAAGCCAGGATACGGCCAACTCACCACATTCACCGGCTTCAGCCTTTCCGGGCCGCGGACGCGCGTGAGCGGTCCCTCTGCCGTGACGCGCACACCCATCTGCTGTAACTTGGCGACGGGGATTCGCATTTCATCCAAATGGGCTCCGACTATGGCAACCTCCCCTCGGGTGATGGCAGCGGCCATCATCATCGGTCCAGCGTCCAAGCGATCGGCCATGACGGTGTATTCGACGGCCTGTAGTTCTTGAATGCCCTCGATCCTTATTGTGCCGGTGCCTAACCCATAGAGCTTGGCGCCCATCTCGACGAGGAGATTCCCAAAATCGGCGACCTCGGGTTCACAAGCGGCATTTTCAATGATCGTCTCGCCCGAGGCCAGGCAGCCCGCCATGATCAGGTTCTCGGTGCTGGTTTGACTGGGCATGTCGAGGTAGGTGGTGCTGCCGGTTAATCGATCTGCTTTGATGGTCAATTGATCGTTAGTCCCCTCGACCGCAGCGCCCAGGCGCTTGAAACCATTGTAGTGAAAATCCAGCCTGCGAATGCCCAAGGCGCATCCGCCGACGCCACGCAGTTCAACCTTCCCGAGCCGGTGGAGCGCGACCGGCAGGAAGAGTATTGAGGCGCGAGACCGCGTAGAGAGATGAGGGTCCAGGACGTAGTTTGTCACCGACGTGGCGTCGATCACTAGAACGCGCTCGCCTTTGTCGTAGGTGACCTTTGCCCCCAGGGACTCCGCTAACGCCAGTTGAATGTAAACGTCGTTCAGGGGAGGCACGTTGCGTAATATGGTCTGGCCCTTCTTGACCAGAAGCGCGGCGGCGATCATGGGCAGGATGGCATTCTTAGCGCCTTGAACGACGATGGTCCCGCCCAAAACCTTTCCACCTCGGATGACATACCTCGCCGGGCGCAGGCTCTCTCGAATGGTCTCAGGAATCGGTGTGATCAGCGCCATAACTCATTCCTTCCAGACAACGACTTCCTCTTCAAGTTCCACCCCACAGTCCTTAAGGACTCGCTCGCGGACGAGATCCAACAACTTCAGGACATCCGCCGCCGTAGCGCGGTCGCGATTGACAATGAAATTTGCGTGTCGCTCGGAGACCACCGCACCGCCCAGGCGTGTTCCTTTCAAACCAAGCGAGGCAATCATCTTGCCCGCGGATTGTCCGGGGGGATTCTTGAACATGCACCCCGCGCTTTCTTCCTGCAAGGGCTGTGAGGCGCGGCGATTGCGGTTGAACTCTTTGACGCGCTCGAGGACCTCGGACTGAGGGCGGTCCAGCAACTCGAGGGTGACGGAAAGCACCAGATCGTGGGAAGAGAGATTGGTGTGACGATACTTGAAGCCCACATGATGGGCTTTCACCGTCTCGACCTGCCGCGTTTCGCCATTGAATAGCGTCACGGCGCGCACCACGTCGACCATCTCCGTGCCGTAGGCTCCCGCGTTCATGCGCAGGGCGCCGCCCAAGGTCCCCGGCACTCCAACCAGGCCTTCCATCCCGCCCAGATTCCGCTTCGCGCATTCCATAATTGCGGTGCCCAGGGTTGTCGCCGCCGGGACGATGACGCGGTTCCCCGCGATTTCTATTTCCTCGCCCCGCGCCAGTTGCAGCACAACGTCCGGCACTCCTTCGTCAGCCACCAGCAGGTTCGACCCGCCGCCCAAGATCCGCCACGGCACTTCGTGCGCTTCGAGATACGCCACCAGCTCCGGAACGTGGCGGGCGTCACGCACCCGGACGATGTCAGCCGGACCGCCCACGCCCAGCGAAGTGTGCCGGCTCAGACTTTCCCCCGGGAGCCATTCCGCGCTCCACGCTGCGAATCGCTCCGAAACTCCGTGTTCCTGTGCCAATATCGACATCAGTTTTGATCCGCCGCTGGCTGGCGCAGGGCGAAGCCCGGTGAAACCAACTCAACCAGTAAAGCTAAACGGCCAGCAACAAGCTGCGTCCTAGCACTCCGGTGACCTGATCTTGCGCTGCCAGAGCTGAATCCCGTGTTATTCCTGTCAGGCAGCGAAGATGGTCAGCGAAGTCCCAAGCCAGATCGCGGGCGGCTCCGACATCCCATATGGCCAGAAGCTTACCAATCTTCCCGGTGTCCTGCGCCAACTCACCCAGGACTCCGGTCGCGAGAAACTCGAGTGCTTGGGGAAGGACCGCTTCCAGGATCCCGTTCACGCGCTCGAAATCGTCATGTTCCGGGCTCGTTTTCCCGGGGGTCAGGTTTAGTTCGGTGTCGGTCTGGAGCAGCGCCAGGGCCAGATCATGATTGATGTGCGCGTTCATTCCAGCCAGCGCGAACTGGATGCGTTCGATCCCGGGGCGATAACGCGTTTCGAAGAGGGCCTGCCACGAACTGGGGACGCTCGCGGGACTGTTCAGCCAATTCAAGATTGCAGAGAAATAATACCCGGCAAAGACGACGTCAAGGCGGGTAAGCCATGCGGGATTTTCCCAGCCTCCCTGGGGCGGGCTGCTGTCTACGTTTTGGGTGACCATCATGTATAGAAGGTTGAACCATTTGAGGCCGTCGCCGGTCGGCAATAGGCCGTCGATCTTCTGCATCAAGCCGAGAACGTCGGCAATTGTGGCGGGTGGAGGGCCACTTGTAATTGCGATAAGTCGGCTATCGGCGGCCGTGCGGTCCATAGACTGCTCCTCCTGAAAAACTGAAATTCCGTATAAATGCTGACCGACGGAAAGTTGCAACCTGATTCCGGCTTGTAAGTATGCGCCGAACAGCCCGGTTTCTTAATTTAGACCGCGATGGGAGGGCAGGCAAGACAAAACTTGGAGGTGTCCTGCCCTAAAAACTGTGGTGCGGGCGTCTGGCCCGCTGTCGAGAGAGCGTCGCGCTCCCGCAAGAACTCGCGAGCAGAGCTTGCCCTGAGCGTCCGAAATGGAAGTTCGGTTTTTTAGGTTGGCTTGAGAACCCTGCACTACTACTCCTAAAATCGCTTGCGCCACGCATGGATTTCTGGTTCGGAATTTTGAATCGGGAATTTTTGATGCGGCGGACAGGGCGCGCTGTTTTACTGCTTGGTTTGTTGGAAGCCACCGGTGCCGTCGGGCGATACTTACTCGAATGCACTCATGGGACGAGCCCGCCTTTCTTCGAGCCACTATTGCGCGGCTTTGGCCGCCAGCGATTGCACGACGGCGATGTTCTGCATCAACTCTTATGGCACGCCATGCCGCTTCTGCAGGTATTCAGGAGTGTTGTAGGAAATCCAGACTTTGTTCTGGGTGTCCTCCCAGACCAGGATTTTGAGGGGAAGGTCGATGGCAAGACTTGGAGCCGCCAACATGAGAGGAGTTCCCGCCTTGGGGTTTCCAAAAATCAGCACTTTAGTGGGAGGCATCTTCATTCCGGCCTTTGCCGCCTCTCCGCTGTGATCGATCAAGGCGAACACGGCGACGTCTTTCGCTCGCAGCATCGCTTGAAGTTTCTCCAGCGTTTTGTCCACCGACTGGCGGCTGGGAATGCTCATGATTCCGTTGTCGCTATTGGGCGTCATACATTCCTCCTTGAGAGTCTGAAACTTCGTACCCGCGGAATCTCGAGCTCCGAAAGCGTGCGAATTACCGCAAAGCATTATGCCCCGTGGGTTCGCTCGTGACAGGAGCAGCTGGAAGCCGATGCGCGATGGACTTGGGATACGAGTATTCGCCGGCCGGCGCACCTAGTGCACGCGAGAAAAAGGCGGTTTGTATCCAATTGATTCTAAAAGGCTTGTATTGGTGCTGGAGGGGGGAGTTGAACCCCAACAGCCCGTTGAGGACGCGTAAGTTATTGATTCTACGTGGTCGCAAAACCGCCAAAAACGCAAAATTCGCCCCAGTTGGGCACGTGTAGGGCACACGGAAAATGACGGCCTGCAACGCCATCACAGTTCACGAGTGGCGTCACTGGATTTTGATCCTACCTCAGCAA
>CAWIUZ010000094.1:0-5699 GCA_963838915.1 uncultured Acidobacteriota bacterium | reverse complement strand
CCCGGTTTTGACAGCGAGGATACGTCTTCAGGACATGGCGCAATTGCTCGCCGAAGGCCTGAAGCTCTGCCTGGCTTCCCGCCCGGAGCGTCCTCTCCTTTTTGTCAACATCGGGGGCGGCCCGGCCGCGGATAGTTGGAACGCGCTGATCTCACTGCGGAACGAGCATTTCGATCTCCTGGAGGGCCGGAAGGCCGTTATCGCCGTATTGGACGTGGACGAACCAGGGCCGGCATTTGGTGCGCGTGCCATCTCCGCGCTCTGTTCGTCAGGGAGCGCCGCTTTGCGGGCTCGCGATTGACTCGCAGTACATCAGATACGATTGGGCGCACGCGCATCGCCTGGGAGAAGCGCTTGACAACCTCGAGGCGGGGCATGCCACGTGCGCGATTTCTTCCGAGGGAGGGCTCTTCGAGTACGGGTCCGACGCGGAAATCCTCGCTAACTTGGAAGCCCTCCGTTTCGGGACCTCTCCCGACGCGCGCGTGGTGGGATCTGTAACCCGCGACGGAGAACCCGTGCGCTGCTCCCAAACGGCCAACGGCGTGGCGAGTCGCCCTCGCACGATTGAGGCATTCAGGCGGCTCGCCGAACAGGCAGGGTGGGGCCTGGAACGCGTCATCGAGCGGCCGTTCAGTTACCACGTTCGCCTAGTCTCCTGTCACAGCGATTCGCGGCATAAGTCGTGACCGACAGTTTCGACACTAGCCGCATTGCTCCCACCTGAAAGACTAGCGCCTGTGGACTGTTCTGCCGCGCTCGCATATCATACTGGAGCACGAGGCCCACGACCGACTTTGTGATTCCCGCAAGCATGTAAAATGGGGCCACGCAGCATGTGGGGGGATCGACCAGGCTTCGTCGGATGGCTGATCAAGTTGCGGACGCGACGCTGGAAGCGCTCGGACATAAACCCGAGTTCAAGCGTGTCCTCTCACTGCGCGACCTTATTTTCTACGGTCTGGTAATCCTAACGCCCACTGCGCCCTACCCCGTTTACGGGATCGTTCAACGAGCTTCCCACGGTCACGCCGCGCTGGCCTACCTGGTGGCGATGGCGGCGATGCTGTTCACGGCTGCCAGCTATGGAGCAACCCAATGTTTACGAGTCCATTGTCAGTAGTCCGTTGTCCGTTGCGGCTGTGGCTGCGGCGCCACCCTGCGAGGAACGAACGACGGACCACGGACAACGGACGACCGGCGCTATTTTCACCTTTGGCGTTCACCTTTCTCCTAATTCTGCTTACGGGCACTGCGCAGGGTCAGGAGCCCGTCAAGTTCACGCATGGCACGCGGGTTTGGCCAACCTATACCTACAGCTATTCTGAAACCGTGGCCCCGCTCTTCCCCGCGATCGAAAACGTCGGCTTCTATCCTTACACCGCGCTGGATTGGGAATCACGGTCTGAGAAACCTGCCGCGGTCGAATATGAATCGCTGGTGCTTGAAAACGAGTATTTGCGATTGGAGTTTCTTCCGGAACTGGGCGGCCGAATCTGGTCGGCGCACGACAAGGTGGCGGATCGAGAGCTTTTCTATCACCCGACGGTCATCAAGCCCGGCCGCTACAATGCGCGTAATGCTTGGCCGGTGGGTAATCTCGAGCTTTACGGGCCCTACGACACCCACATGATTACCTGGCCTGGCGAGCCCTGGCCTTGGGCGCTAGTGCGCCACGCCGATGGCAGCGCTACGGTCGTGCTGTCGCACATCGATCACTTTTTTCGGGACAAGATGTTTCTTGAGGTGACGCTGCGGCCGGGCAAAGCTTTTATCGAGCTCACCACCCGCCTATACAACAAGAACCTGCTGCCCAACCGCTATTTGATTTGGACAAATGCCGGCGTAGCTGCCTCGGAAGGAAGCAGGTTCATTTATCCTATGACCAAAACCATCGGCCACGTCAGCTCGGCGTTGAGCACATGGCCTGTCATTGATGGAACGGACCTCAGTTGGAACAAGAACAACATCAATATGCTGGGGGTGTTCGGCCTCGATATTTACGACAATTTCATGTCCATCTACGATTACAAGGCCGACTACGGAACGATCTGTTACACCAACCGGCTGCTGGCACGCGGCGAGAAGACTTGGACGTTTGGGTCCGGCCTGACAGCCTTTCGTCAGGCCGAGAACTACACTGATCGCGATGGCATTTACATGGAGACCCAGAGCGGCCGCTTTATCTGGGATGGCAATTACGAGTTCATCGATCCCGGAAAGACGGATGGCTGGACCGAATACTGGTTTGGCGCAGCCAAGTTGGGCGGGTTGACCACCGCGACTCGCGATGTAGCCGTCCACTTTGACATCCCCTCCCAGCGCCCCGGCACCGCGAAACTCGCCGTCACACCGACCGGTGATTTTCCCGGCGCCATTCACGAACTTTACAGCGAAGGTCAAAAGATATGGAGTGAAACTAAGGATCTTACGTTTGGCAAGTCTTTTCAAACTGAGGTTCCCCTGGGGCTGGAGACCTCCGGCAAAGTGCTCGAACTGAAGATCGTTTCCAAAGAGGGAGCTGTCCTTCTCGACCACAAGTTCTATCCCGATGGATCGCATCCCGATGCGTCCTACGCCAGTGACTCGATTCCCAGGAAGTTCGGACCCTTGGAAACACTGGCAGCGGAGGAAGCTTATCAACTCGGACTCGGACACGAGAAATTCGGGCAGATCGACGACGCGGAGACGGCTTACAACGCGGCGCTGGCCAAGGACCCGCTTTTTTCTCCTGCGCACCTCCGATTGGGCTTACTAGCGCTGGATCGTCTTGAGTGGCAAGATGCCGCTCAACATTTCGAGAAGGTTCTGGAGCGTGATCCCACGAGCGATGACGCGCATTATTTCCTGGGAATTGTTGAGGCCGAATTGGGCCGCCACCTGGATGCCCGGCGGAACTACTATCGAATACTCCCTTCTTCAGACAAGTTCGAACGGCGCGACTACGTTCTGGGCCTGCTCGACCTCAGCGAAGGTGACTTAAGCGGCGCCTCGCAGAAACTCGCTGCGGCCGCTGCACTCACGCCCGAGGATGTATCAGTTCGAGAGGCTTACGCTTACCTGTTCCGCAAGATGGGACACATTCCGGAAGCGCAGAACGAAACGAACGCCATCGCGGTCCTTGATCCGACAAACGCCTTCGCACAGGCCGAGCGGTGGTTTCAATCTCAAGTGCCTGAGTCGAAGCGCGCGGAAGATCTGGATTTGCTCGACCGCGCTTGCGCTCGACATCCGCAAGGGTACCTGGAACTGGCAACCGAGTATTTCCGGCTTTCGGCTTGGCAGGAGGCTTCACAAGTTCTAGCGCATGGTCTGGAAATTACCACGAAGGACGGAAAGCTCCCCTACCCACTACTTCTCTATTACCGAGCTTATGCCGCGGAGCAACTCGGTGACCAGCAGGATGCCCGGCAGCTTCTCGAGCAGGCGCGGCAGGAGGACCAGCGGCTCGAGATTTATCCTTTCCGTGCGGAAGACGTCAAAGTTCTGACGATGGCGATAAAGGCGGATCCGAAAGACGCCAATGCCCGAGTCCTGCTAGGAGACCTGCTCTATAGCCGGGACCGGCGAGGGGATGCCACGGAACTGTGGAGTGCCGCCGTACAAGTCGATCCACGCAATTTCTTAGCTTTGCGGAATCTGGGCATGGCCACATTGGTAGAAGGGAAGCAAGAGGAAGGGCTTGGCCTCTTGACTCGCGCCTCCGAGGCCCGCCCAGACCATCTGGCGACGACGCTTCTGGTGGCCAACGTGAATGCACGCCTGGGGCACACGGAGCAGGCGAGGGAGGCTTTTGGAAAGGCGCTGCAACTTCAGCCCAACAGTGATCAAGTGGTGCAGAAACTGGCATCGCTCGAGGCGCAGATGGGTAACTACTCACGAGCCTTGGAGATTATTGACGCGCACAAGTTCCAAGCTACGCACCTCTCCTATTCGCTCCTCCACCTCTACCGCGGGATTCGGCTGATGCTGGCGCTCCAGGCGGCCGGGGACTCCAAGTTCTCCGAAGCGCTCGCGGACGTGAAGTCGGCTGCGCGGCCTCCTTCGAGCCTGGGTGTCGATGACTTCGCTGCCGTCAAGAGTTCGCGCCTGTTAATGTACCAGGCCCTGCTGCATCAGGCAGCCGGTGATTCCGCCGCGGCCAAGGCCGCTTGGCAAGCGGCGGCCCAAACGCTGGACGATGCCATTGAAGACGAAGGCCTCTTCCGCGCCATCGGCCTCGCCAAAGCGGGCCAGATCGAGAAGGCCGAAGAGTGGTTTAAGGACTTCGTAACCGTCAACGAGCAGCGGAAGACCGACAACGCAGTCAATCTTCGCCTTCAGGCCTACGACTTGGCAGGGATTTATGCCGCCATGCGGGGAGATGATGCCTTGGCGCGTGAGAATTTCGACAAAGCGCTCGAGATTGACCAATCCTATCTCTACGCTCGCCAGGGCCTCGCCTGGCTCGAAGCCGGAATGCTAAAGGGCCTGCGACAGTAACACACTCTGACGACCGCGCCGCTCCCGGGCTCACGGAACGACCAGGTCATACCGGTGCAAGTGATGGGTGTGGAGCTGAAAAGCCTGATAGAGTTTTTCCGGGCCAAAGCGCACGTCGGGCGTCCAAGCAAAACTCCAGGATTCGTTGTCGAGAAGCAGCGGGATCCGCGTGCCGTGGGGCGTTTCGGGTGAAAGGCGGATGACGCTGGTAAGTTCCTTGGCGCTTGTCCACTCGAGGCCTTTCTGCTCCTCCAGTCGATCCACTTCCGTAACCCAAGTCGAGTCTGAATAAACCCTTGCGCGGTACCAGTTGTTCTTATCAAAGGGGTCCATTCCTTGGCGCATACGAACCCAGAACGTTGCTTCCTCACCGGGTTCAAGCACGCCGTTCCCGTTGCCTGTTCCTTCCTTGACGGTCCGGGACACACACTCGCCTCCGCCCTGATTGCCCTTCTGGCGAAAAACGTTGAACGTCGCCGTGCGCCCATCCAGGATCGCGACCTCGAGCGCCGATGGAACGTTCTCCGGAATGACCAGCACATCGATGTTCTGCGACACGGTGTGCCATCCGTCGTAAACTAAATCCAACCTGAGCCGTGTTGGAGCGAAATAACCCTCGCCGGCTGTGAAGCGCACGC
This sequence comes from uncultured Acidobacteriota bacterium, assembly GCA_963838915.1. GTDB lineage: Bacteria > Acidobacteriota > Terriglobia > UBA7540 > UBA7540 > CAVROP01. The sequence goes on along the minus strand of CAWIUZ010000094.1, from coordinate 579 downwards.
GCATGCGATCGCGGATGTCAACGGAAGCCCCGGGTTCGATCCTCGGGATGGTCACCTCACTCGCCAGGAACTGCACCGTGGGGTACTCGCTCGAAAGCGTCGCTTTTACGTCCGTCATTGGCGTGTCGCGCGGGTTGTAGATTTGAATCGGCAAAGTCAGGTCGCGGTCCGGCGGAAGCTTCAACTTATCCCCTGCGGTGAGGGGCAGCGCAAGGGGAGGTTGATCGCCCGCGCCGGGGCCGTGAAAGCTGAACTGGTGGCCCACGCCGTCTGTCGAGATGGTCAGGCGGCCATCGGAGGCTGCCTGCAAGATTAGCTTCGAGGTGGCGCCGCTCGAGAGATTTCGATCGAAGAGCAGATAGGACCGGGAGGGCTCGTAGAGCGGAGCGGTGACCAGCGTGATGCGCCGGCCAGGTATCGGCGGCCCATCGGGAGCCCACTTCCGCGTGGTCACGCGCAGGCCACCCCGGCAAACATCTTCCAGGTACGTTAGCCCCGCGCTCTCTCCCAAGGACTTCACGTGATAGCCCCACACATTGAAAGCAGAGTAGGCATCGGCGTGATGCCACGTGTCGGGGA
>CAWIUZ010000093.1:0-4842 GCA_963838915.1 uncultured Acidobacteriota bacterium | reverse complement strand
GCTGGGACGTCTTCTAACGGCTGGGCATCCCCCTGCGGGCGCGGGATCGGGCCCGGGAGGCGGGGTGAACGCGCCGGCTGCCACACTTTCAGCTAACGTAATCTTCTCGTGTAAGGCAATTTAAGTTGGCCGAGGCTCTCGCAGGGTTTTTGAGCCTCACTCGCGCCCTTAGCGAGAACTCCTGAAATCACCAGGAACGAAAGGAACGAGTACACCAACATCTTACGCATCAGATGCCCCCTTCGGCTGGCCTCGAGAAACGGCGCGCCGCGCTATGTACGGAAATCTCTTGTGAGCATCGCACCCTTACCGTCTCCCTGTCAAACGAACTGTAGCTAACAGAGATGTCGCGGCGCCTAGATGTTGTCATTCCGAGCCCTTCGCTGTCATCCTGAGCGCAGCGAAGGGCCTGTCCTGAACGAAGTGAAGGAATCTCGCTCTGGGCTGCTCCAGGGTAAACTCCGCGAGGAATCTCGCACAGTGCAAGATAGTGGTCAGAGCCAGATTCCTCGTCGCCTGCCTGCGGGCCGAAGCCCTTCGGTAGGCGTAGGCCTGCCGCTCCTCGGAATGACAGTCCGGCTGGTTTTCTCAGACTCTCCCTAAGGCCGGACGCTGATATTAGTACGACTGCATTGACACTGCGCGGAACGGGTGTTATACAAGGCGTTGCCGTTTTGAGGAGGTCTCGAATGGAATTGTTTGACAAGGTCGACCCGCGAGCCCTGGACCGGCGCGACGGGCAATTGTCCACGCTTTCGCTGGGGATAATCGTTGTCCTGGGTTTGGGTTTGGCCTTGCTGATGTACCCTGCAGTGTTTGGCAGTAACGCGGGGGCCACGGGGCGCACAACGCGAACGCTCTTCTTTGGCTTCTGTGCGTTGTGCGTGCTGGCGGTTGCTTACCTGATCAATCGGCAACGTGTCGTCCAACAACTGCGTCGTAACCTGCTCGAACAGAAAACGGAGATCATGCATCTCCGCCAGGAGGCAAGTACCGACCTGCTGGAGACCCTGCCGGGATTCGGCCACTTTCAGGATCAGTTGACGATGGGCTTTCGCCGCGCCGCGCAAGCGACTGAGCCGATCTCACTGATTGTTGTGCGCCTGAAGCACTCTGCCATGTTCGACGGACCAAGTGAGGCTTCCATAGCCATGGGTGATGCTGCCAGGGTGCTGGTGCGCAAACTGCCTGCCGATGGCTCGCTCTACCATCTGTCGGGGAGTGCCTTCGCCATGCTCCTGCCGAACACCAACGCGGAGAGAATGAACCAACTCGCCAGCCGGGTTGCGGAGGGCCTTGCCGACGCCTCCGGCGCGATCAACCGTTTCACCTTCGAGACGCAGATGGTTAACTACCCAGAGCAAGCCTCCACAGCCTATGAGATTGAACAGATTGCCCACGCTTTCTCGATACCTAAGCGACCTGGCCCGGCCGATCGGACGAAGTAGCGCCTGGCCTCAGCCCCGAAGGGGCGAAAGAGCGTAGCCCAGGGCGCAAGCCCTGGGGGGAAGCGAGAGCCCTCTCCCCGTTTCTCCCCCTCTCCCGCCCAGCGGGAGAGGGGGAAGGGGGGTGTGGGGGGCCCCACGAACTAGTGCTTGGTTTAATGAACGCAATTTGAAGCGGCCGGCGGAAGGGCGGGGCTTTAGCCCCGACGTTTATGGGTACTGGGTTGGAAGGGCCTTTAGGCCCTGAAGCCAAGCCGCTTCAGGGGCTAAAGCCCCGTAATTACGGCGCGAGATTAGCGGCGGGGCTAGAGCCCCGCCCTTTCGCGTCCGACGAATAAGTTGGCTTACTAATTCAGCTAAGCACTACCGTGGCAACGTCACGCTGCCCTTGATCTGGAAACTGGCCTTGACGCCAGGCACGCCCTCCGCAGGCTGGCTGCCGCCAACGAACACGCTATAGCTGCCGGGCATGATCTGATGTTCGCCCCCCTCGGTGACCTGGCTGAGGTCGCGCGGGTCGAGCTTGAAGACGACGTGCCGGGTCTCCCCAGGGGCCAAATGGACGCGTTCGAAACCTTTGAGTGCGCGAAGTGGAACGCTTGGAGACTGCGGGTACTCGAGGTAGAGTTCCGCGACCTCGTCTCCACTGACGCCGGCCGTATCTCGGACGTTGACCTCGACCGTGAGGGGTTGGCCCGCCTCGAGTTTTCCCGCTGACAAGCGAAGATTGCTGAAGGTGAAGGTCGCGTAGCTCAAACCATAGCCAAACTCGTAAAGCGGTTTGCCGGGGAAATACCGGTAAGTTCGGCCGCGCATCGAGTAATCTTCAAAGGGCGGAAGCTGGCCGAGGGAAGCGTAGAAGGTAACGGGCAATCGCCCAGCGGGATTGCTCGCGCCCGCCAAGGTCTCCGCAATCGCCGTGCCGCCTTCCTCACCAGGGTACCAAGCCTCGAGGATGGCGTTGGCATGCTCCGCGGCCCAGTTCGCCGCGAGCGCGCTGCCATTCAGCATCACCACCACAAGAGGCTTGCGGGTAGCCGCCAGCGCCTCGAGCAGATCCTGCTGGGTGCGCGGCAGGCCAATGTCTGTACGGTCGCCGCCGCTGAAGCCGGGGACCTGGATGGGCATCTCCTCTCCCTCCAGGTTCGGGGAGAGCCCGACGAAGGCCACGACCAGATCTGCCTCATGGGCTACTATAATAGCCTCTTTACGCATGACAGCGACCGGCGGCTTCCAGCTCAGAGTGGCTCCCGCGCCGAAGAGCGGCGCATTGTGCACATACTCGAGCCGAAACGCGTGCGCCTTCGTGTCCTCAAAGTGCGTCTGGAAAGTGGTCTGCGGCTCCTTCTTACCTAAGCCCAACCATGTCGAAGGCGCAAGCAGTGTTGAGTCGAGCACCAGCTTGGAATCAAGGTAGACTCGAAAGGTCTCCCTTCCTCCTGAAGGATTCCACCCGGGCTCCGGAACGCTGAAGGTGTAGTTGCCGGGTCCGGGAGGAACAAGCGCGCCGGTCCAGCGCACGGCGAAGGCTTTCATGGGTACGTCCGGGGCAGGCGAGGCAGAGTTCCAATCAAACTGGATTTGCGGGTCGATGCGTGTGAGCGCAGGTTTCCCGGAGAAGTCCGTGGTCGCGAAGTACTCGGCTTCGAGGCCCGGTGCGTTCGCGCTGCTGTCCGTATGAAACACGGTCCGAGGCACGGGAACGGGCAGTTCCTCCAGATAAGCAGAGCCTTGCGCGTATAAGACCTTTACCTTGGGCTCAAACCGTTTGCGGATCCCGTCCAGAGGGTAAACCGGTGCGGAGGGTATACCGTTGTAGTTGCCTTCCAAAGCAGCCAACGACTCCGCGTTGGGTCCGATCACAGCGATGGTCTTGATGCCGGATTTGAGAGGCAGGGCATGGTCCTGGTTCTTGAGAAGCACCATCGACTCTCGAGCCGCCTCCAAAGCAAGCTGGCGATGTTGCGGCGAGTCATCTTCTGAATAAGGAATCCGGTTGAAGGGAACCGAGGCGGGCGGGTCGAACATGCCCAGACGGAACCTCGCGATGAACAGGCGTTTCAGGTCGGTGTCGATCTCCGATTCTTTGATCAGGCCGTCGTGCACAGCCTTGACCAAGGCCACGTATTCAGAGCCGCAGGTGGTGTCCGTGCCGGCTTTAACGGCCAGGGCGGAGCCGTGCTCGTTGTCCGGCGCGAAGTGGTGGCCGCTCGAGATGTCGCCGACGGCGCCGCAGTCCGAGGTCACGTAACCCTTAAAACCCCAGTCCTGGCGCAGGGTCTTCTCAAGTAAAAAGGTGCTGGCGCAAGCGGGCGCGCCGTCGATGGCGTTGTAGGCGCACATGACGGAATCGGCGTGACCCTCGACAACCGTGGCGCGAAAGGCGGGCAGATCGTATCCTCGAGATCGTGCGGCGAGACATTGACGTTGAACCCGTGCCGCATGCTTTCCGGCCCGCTGTGCACGGCGTAGTGCTTGGGCGTCGCCACCGTCTCGAGGTATTTGGGATCATCGCCTTGGAGGCCCGTTACGAAAGCCAGGCCCAGCTTCGAGGTCAGGAAGGGGTCTTCGCCGTAGGTCTCCTGCCCGCGGCCCCAACGAGGGTCTCGGAAGATGTTGATGTTGGGTGACCACAAAGTGAGTCCGTAGTAGATGCTGTGGTTGCCTTCACGCTGCGCCTGGTTATACTTGGCGCGGGTTTCGGTGGCGATGACTTCGGCCTCCTGGTGTACAAGGCGCGTATCCCAGGTGGCCGCCATGCCAATCGCCTGTGGAAACACGGTGGCATACCCGGATCGCGCGATGCCGTGCAACGCTTCACTCCACCAGTCGTAGGATGGAATCCCGAGCCGGGGAATGGCGGGCGCGGTGTGCTGCATCTGCCTGACCTTTTCGTCGAGCGTCATGCGTGAAACCAGATCATCCACTCGCTTTTCGATGGGCAGAGATGGATCGCGATACGGCGCCGATGGATTCTCTGTAGTCGCCTGCGCGTGAGCGTGCCGGACTGGAACCCAGGCGATTACCGCAACGACGAGAAACGGAAAGAGAGCCTTGAGCGTGACCATGCAGTTCTTCATGTTAAGCTCCTCCCGACAGTAGGAATCTGAGAATTGCGCAGTGTCCTGATTTGACTCGTAGCGCTGGCCTTTAGGCCAGCATCCGCGGACCCTTCGTTCGGCTCAGGGCAGGCTCTAAAGGTCGGCGCTACTTTCTGATTAGGACACCACCGGCATTTGAAATCAATTGCACTCGGTGACTACCAGCCCCGCAATAGCCTTGGGTTCATTTTGGGTTCGTTTCTGCACTTTGCAACGTTCGTCATCCTTTGTTTTCAATGACTTCCTGGCTTCGTTCCCACTATTTTTATATTTTATCGCTTCTTCTTGGGTTCCCG
>CAWIUZ010000092.1:0-4457 GCA_963838915.1 uncultured Acidobacteriota bacterium | reverse complement strand
GGCTGCAGCTTTCCCAGCCGAGTCTGGGTTTCTGCGAGGCCTTCTATCAACCAAGAGCCTTGCACCCGTCCGTTCAGAGCGAAGCTGCGGTCTTTCGCGGTTCGAGGAGGATCCGGGTTCTCCGGCGTGGGCACCGTTGCCGGAAAATGCTGATAGGCGCGGAATTCAGCGAAGCCTGCACCGGCACTACCGTCGAGCTCCGGCGGCGGGAGTTGTGCCCCCGCGTCAAGATTAGGGCAGTAGGACAATGAGACGAAGGGTGCGGGCTCGTCGCTCGAAACTGAAACGTGCCCGGTGGTCCAGTTCACGAAACAACGCACCGTCAGATTCCGGCGTTGTCCGCGCAGGTCGTCGCAGGCCAGGTCCAGCGTGAAAAGGCCATTCGAGGGGTCAAGCACTTGCCTGACGACGCGCACTTTACGCGAGTCCCAGTGAATCCAAACAATGCCGCAGGGCCAAGGCCGCGGCCAGGATTTCGCATAAGATGAAGTAACCTTCTGGGTGTATTCACGGAAGAAGTCGATTCCATATTCCATATAGAGCATGTCAGGCTTGCCCTGCCGCTTGGCCTCTTCGCTGGCTCGCTCCCAGAGTTTGAGCAGTTCGTTGAACGGCAAAACATGTTGGTAGTGATCCTCACTCACCCGGATGTCCCAGGAGTCCTCCTTGCCGAGGTGGAGGCCCAGAGCGTCCGGGCGCACCGTGACGCAGAGCCCAATATCACCGTTGCCCAGGAGCATGCCTTCGAAGAAATTTGGCGTGGGCAGATCGCGAACAATCTGATGGCGCTTGGCAATCGTGAATCCGTCCAGCTCAGCGTCAGTGATAGCTGGGCGGGTTTCGGACGAAAGTACGCCTGCGGCCGCCGTGGCGGCGCTCGCTTGCAGGAATTTTCTTCGGTTGGTTCTCACGGAGGACCTCCAGATGATCTTGCTCAAGGCGCATATAATACCACTGCTTGCGTTGTACGGTTGGTAGGTGTGGCCGCCCTCTCGAATTCCGGCTCTGCTTTGAAAACGCGCTGTCATTCTGAGCGGAGCGAAGAATCCCAGTAGTTCGTTGGCAACCAGAACAACTGCGGAGATTCTTCGCTGCTATGAAAATGGCGGAAGCTTTTGTTGAAAATACAGGAGTTACCTCCAAAGAGCCATTTTCATGCACAGTGGTGAGCCGAAGGATCATGAAGTCTGCGCTCAGAATGACAGATCTTCATGCTTTCTGGGTGGCTGTAAGGCGACGGGCATGAGCGACTGCTTTGGAAATCGACGAGTTGGGTAGCGCGGACCCCCGTTGTTGGGGTCCTCGGCTTGTCCATGGTCCCACGGGAAAACCACGGACCCAAGACCCGGGGTCCGCGCTACAACATTCACAAGGGACTTTTGGCCCCAGCCAATGTGGAAAACCCTGCGAAGCCAATGCACATCGAACTAAACGGACAATGCATTCGATGTTGTGACACATTCCATTCATCGTTTATCTTTCTCTGAGGGCTGCGATGCTCTTCTCTGCAGCACATGTGCGCGCACTGGTGGACTTTTTTGAAAGGCCAAATCTGGAATGAAACCTTCGCTTTTGATGCTTGCTTTCATTGGACTCATCTCGCTAAAAGCTGTTGCGGTCGCTCCACCCCCTTGTCTGGGAGGCGTTTCGGTCAGCACCTTTCGGCTTACGCTTCAACCGGAGGGGAAAGGCCCCGCACTGCCGCTAAGCTCCGTGAACCTCATCCGACCTGGCGAGAAGCTGAAGTATGAGCCCATCCACATCCCTATCCCTATCAAGGACAAGGCGCAGATCGCGATTCTGCTCGTGCCCGCCTCCGCACTCATCAGCGAGGCGGGGAATAGTGGCTCCAATTCTGCATCCGCGGGATCAGCGAATGCCGGCCTAAAGGCCGGCGCTACTCCCCACCGCGAAAAAGGCAAAACCAAGACAAAGGACCTTGTAGTGTTGGAAGCGCGGCCAGCTAAGGCTCCCGCGCAGTGGGTGATTCCGACGCGGGCGGCGATCGTGGGTGTGGTGTTCGGTCCGCACGGGCTGGACGTCAAAAAAGTGAGCTCGATGGTTGAGAAGAACGAAGACCTGATACCGCAACTGGCCGATTACGCACAACAAACGGCCACTGTCGAAGCGCTGGTTCAAACGCTCACCCAGGTCGAGCAGTCACCAACTTACGGAACGGATGTGAATGCGGCCTTGCGCGGTTTTTCCGCCACCTATGGTTTGGGAATCCCCAAGCTTGACACGGCCGCTCCCACGGACCAGCAGGCGGTGCAATTGCTGGGCGCAGTCCTGCCCTCCCTTTCCACCTACGACCCGCTCACCTCGGAGCGAACGGCGATGGTTGCGCAGTCGACGGGGCTTGCCTCATCTGTTGCAGCCCTTTTCTTCGGCACGCCGTTCGGCCTGGCCGCGGGCGGCGCGGCGCTTTTTGAGAACCTTCGCATCATGGTTTTTCCTGACACCGATTTTTATGCCGCCTTCACGCAACCCGTCCCCAGCGACGGGCTGGCGCTCTGTAGCAAGGACCAGAAGCTCAAGCCTCGCACGCGTCCGGCATATCTGTGGATGCTGCGCCTTCCGGATGTTGGAGCGCCTGCGGCGTCGCTGCCGGAAACCCCGTGCCTGCCGTTGGGTTGGAAATCCACCATTAAGATTGCGTGTGCGAACCCCAGCCAGCTCAAAAACCTTCCGCGTGTCCGGGACTGGGAATTGGTTTCCGGGGGCCATTCGGCGGGGGTTCCCGTCACCGTCAAGCTGGGTGAACCCGATGACTCTCTGGAGTTGGACCTCAGCAAGACCAAACTTCCCGAAGGGCAATACCACCTTGTCGCCAAATGGGATTGGGAGCCGATGGAAGTGCAGGGCGACATCAACGTGCGCCCCTTTGCGGATTTCTCTCACGCCAAGCTCAGCCCAGATTCCGAAGACCGCTTGGTGGAAGGCACAGGCCTGGTGAGAGTTCAATTGACGGGCGCGGATTTCGAATTTGTCAACAAGGTGGCGCTAATTCCTTCCGACAAAGCAGCAGGCTCCGGTCCGGGCCTTGCTCCCCTTAAAGATGCCGCCACACTCAAGGCGGAGGGATTTCCCAAGGAACTGTCCTTTGCTATTCCTAAGGCTGGCAGCACGGGGCAGCAGACGACTCTGGATGTGGACATCGACACTGCCAAGTTGCCTGCGGGTTCCTTTTGCCTGAAATTGACCCAGACTAACGGATCAAATCATGACCTCGGGTTCGTTGTCCATCCGCCCAACCCCACCTTATCCAATCTTCCCTTGCGGGCGAACCTTGGGGAAACACGGCAGACGTTCGCGCTCGAGGGAACCGGATTGGAGCGGATTGAGGGGATTTCGAGCGATGGAGCAACATGGACCCTTGCTCCCGTTGCATCGGATGCCCAGAACGTGCATGAGCGAAAAGCCAGTGTCAAATTACTGCCAAAGGTAAAGAAAGGCGAATCGCTCGACGCCAGCTTGAAGGTTTCGGATCTGAACAGTCCGTTGAAAGTCCTCGACGTCGTACAAGTCGTTGGGCCGCGGCCGAAAATCACCGGCGTGAACGAATCCTCGTCGCAAACGACGGACGTGGCTTTGCGCCCGGGCGAGATCGCCGCCGGTGGGCCGGTGAGTTTCTCGATCCGAACTGAAAACGCAGGATCGAATCCTGGCTTCGACCTGAGCTGCGCAAACCAAGGTGATGCGAAGAAATCCGTCTCGCTTCATCCGGGTGAGCGGGTCGGTACTGCCCAGTTAGATTTTGCCGGAGAAGGTATCCTGTTCTTGTCCCTTGATCCGGGATCGGTAGGCCGCTCCGGCTGCCAACTGGAAGCCTCGGTAACCGCAGATGAAACCGGCGCCTCCGAAGCCTACCCTCTGGGACGAGTCATTCGTCTGCCGCACATCGAAAAATTCGTGCTCACTGACCAAAAGAAGGGCAGCGACGTTTTCTTAGGAAGCCTCACCGGCCAGGAATTGCAAGTCATCGAAAAGACGGGATGGGACAGTCAAGCCGGATACCCTGTGCAGGGAATCCCCGTCCCCGCGGGGGGTGACCCCCAGAACCAGACCTTGCAAATCGAACTCCCGTGGCCCCCGCCCTCTCCACGCGCGCCGCTTTACGTGTGGCTACGCGGCGAAACCACCGGGCGCGTCACCGAGGCCCGGTATTAGTCGGTGTAGCGCCGACCTTTAGAGCCTGCCCTGAGCGGAGCGAAGGGTCGGCAGGTGCTGACCTGAAGGTCAGCGCTACAGATAATCGTAGTTTCCGCTAGCTGAGCAGGAGTACCTCCGGGCTTTGCGCATGGTGGATGAAAGCCTCCGCAAAGTTCACGCCCAGCTCCATGCCACGGCAGCGGTTCATCTGGTCGTGCACCGCGTAGAATTCCTCGGGCTTCTGGCTGGCGTGGACAAAGCAGGAAGCACGCTTGCGCGCCTCGCCGGCCGTGATGTCCACATAG
>CAWIUZ010000091.1:0-5751 GCA_963838915.1 uncultured Acidobacteriota bacterium | reverse complement strand
CGGCGCAACAAGGACAAGGTGAGCTTGGCCGTTTGCGGGGCCTTGTCCTTTAAGATTCGCAGCCGTAGCCGGTCAACCTCCAAGGGTTGAATCTCATGGGATTCCTTCTCGCCCCATGAGGAGGCGATATACTTCTCAAATCGGCTCCGGTCCTGGGCAAGTCCCTTCATCTGCTGGTGTCCCGTGTATTCCTGCCACAGCCGGTTGATCGTCCAGCGTTCGGCCTCTGCCTTCTTTTGGGCGGCCTGGCGCTCCCGGATTTCTTTTCGAGATGGGCGCTTCCCCTCTATGCGCTCCGCCCTGATCTTATCGGCCCTGGCCGGGGTCATGTCATCGGCATACTGGCGGCCTACCTTTTCCTCCAGGACCTTGCCGCCCTTCTTGAACACGATGTAAAAGACTTTCTCAAGGCCCCTGCCGCCGATCCGCTCGGCCTCCCGGTAAAATACTCCTGGGTAGGTGGTCTTATGGCGCTTCATGGTTTCCCTCCTTGGGGTTCGAAAAGGTTGGAAATCTGTTTTCCAGCATGGTTCGATGCTGCCTAACCAAAGTGGATTTTTTCCAGCCGTATTTCCAACCTCTGAGGCTACATATAATGGTATTTTGGAGTAAGTCAAGGGAAAAGTGAAGGTGAGATTAGGCAGGATATATGCGGTTTTCGTGACAGGCTGGTATGGGCGGGTAAATATATCCTTTAGGTCTCCGGAGCCAAAGGCCAGGCGTTCGAGTCGCCCATCGCCCGCCAAATAATTTCAATAAATTAAGGCTCCCAAGAGGGCCTTTTCTTTTGGCTTTAATTTTCTCACGTCGTAAACCCGAGTAGCGATACAATTCCCAGACTGAACAAAAGGCAGACCCCGCAGTAGCGCAAAATATTTTCCGGAGCATGTTTGCGCAAGCGGTCCCCAACTGCCATTGGCCGAGGTAGCTCAGTGAAGCTCGCCCGTGTGAGGTAGGCCGGGATCTCCGCAAAACGCTTTGCGCAAACGAGAGCTCTAATCGCACCGATGATGATAGGGTCAATTAGTTCGCGACCTATATAGGTAAGTTGGGTGGCGCTGAATACCTCGAAAGCGCGATCGAAATCCTTCCGAGTACCGCGCGCCATCAACGCCTGTCCGAGCATGAAACTGACGTTCGGAAACGACTTGGCCTCCGCGTACGACTCTTCCAGAATTCGAATGCACTCATCCTTATCTCCCGCGCTGAAGGAGGCTTGGGCCATCACTAGCCGTCCGGCTTGTTGTCCGGAATCGGCGGCGAATGACTCGCGAGCGAAATGGGCGGCATCGAGGCGACGCCCCTCGAGCAGAGCGATGTCTGCCTTTAGAGCAAGCGCCTCCGCCTTTACGAATGACGCCCCCTCGGGTTCCGCTAGCGATATCGCATCGTCGGCGGCTGCAAGTGCGGAGGCGAGGCAGGCCGTCCTCTCTTCCCCAGTCAGAGGCGTGATGGTGCGCTCAGCGATTGCGACCCGCGCAAAGTGTGCTTGGGCGAGAAGCAGATGAGCTTGCGACCATTTCGGTTTGTCCGCTACCGCGTCTTTGGCATGTTCAATTCCACGTTCAACTAAGCCGACGGAAAGGGCCCTCCTCGATAAGGCTGATGCGACCTCCGCGTCTTTGCGCGCGTGCCCAGGCGTGGCATCCAGCAGATTCTCGTATCTCTCTTCGGGAGGCGCGGATTGAATCCACAATGATCGGAGGCGTGTGGAGTTCGGGAACCGAGTGAGCGCCGCTGCCGAGAGCTCGCGCGTCTCCTTTGGTTCTAGCAGGAGATGGCAAGCCAGCACTTCGTTGGTCACCGCTAGCTCATCCTCGGGTCGAAAGGGTTTGGCCTCGAGAAAGCACCTCGCTGCTTCCTTCCCTCTGCCAAGCAAGAGACTGGCGACGCCAAGATTGGTGGAGATCCGAAAACGGTGCCAATCCGATAAGTCACCACCTCTGGTTTGACGTATACGGTTCAATAATAGAATGGCGATCTGAGCATCACTCGGAGTGATGTGTGCACGCGCCTCGTCAATCAAGGCGTCGATCTCGGTTGTTGCGACCGCCGTGCTGATCGATTCCGTTCGCTTAGCAATATAGTCAAGCTTCAGGTTTACGGTCGCCACTTCCTCTGACCGGAGACCACCATAGAAGTCCCGCTCGACTTCTGGGTACTGCCTGAGCAGTTCGGTGATTCTTTCCCACGTGAACAATTCAACCGTAAAGAGGCCCGCCGCCCTGTGCTCCTCATTAATGGCTTGTATTACCAGCTGAGAGGCCCCCGAAATCTTGGCTGTGGTGCAAATGGCATAGTGATCAAGTTTTGAGGGGAACAATTCGGCCTTCTTGACCTCGTCGCGAATCTCTTTGGGCTCAAGCGATTTCCACTGTTCCTTGAGCTTGCATTGTGCCGCGTAGAGTGGGCTTTCTGCCAGAGTGTCGAATATGTCCACGCCGAACTGTCCTTCACCCTTCTTGGCAAATCGTTCAAGTCCGGGACGCGACCAGTGGCGCTTCAGCAGGGCTAAGCACAGCTTCTCGAATGCCACATCCGACTCAGGTGGATTGATAGTGTAGGGGTTCACGGTGCCGACACTCCTTCCGTTAGCGATTCGATCATCCTTTGCGATGCCACATGATTAGGTGTTCCCTTCTCCGGCTGCTGTGGCAAAAAGCCGATAGTCAGTTTAGTACCAAGAACCCGATCGTGGAACACGATTGCGACCGCGATCCCGAGTCCCTGCCGACGGATAGTAAGCAGTCGGACGGTCGGACCGTCGCTTCGCCGTAAGACGGCCTACGCTCGGTTGTCGCACCAAGTGATACCGGGCGCATGTCAGCTACCCGGAAGTAACCCGTATGAGCGATAAGTCGAACCTGTGGGTATCGCCTCGACCAACTAATAATTAGCTTTTAGGGGAAAACACAAGGTCGCAATTTCAGGCAGAGCGCCGAGACGACATTGGGTCACGGTCAAGCGTCGTGGTGGCGTCTGGCCAGGCAGGGAGACGAGATTTGGGAGAGCCTCTTTACTTTTTTCTTATTTTTTACTTGACAAACTCAGGAACGTCCGGTAGCCTATACTTGTGGTCGTTTTGTGGACACATTGTCGTAGGCGGGCGCCGGAGCCAGCGAGGCGCGAGGGTTGACAGGGTGGTTCCGCCGAGAGGGCCAAGCTGGGAAATAGAAAAAATGAAAAATAGTGGGAACGAAGCTAAGAAGTACTTGAAAACAAAGGAAGAGCGCTCGAAAACGAACCTAAAACGAACCTAAATTGAGTGCCCAATGCGCCCCTTAGACGCACAATTCGAGCTTTTTGGCACCGCACACGTTCAGGCTGGGGACTGGGAACGGGAGAACGCGGCAGGGTTCGATTTTGTCCGGTTGGCGGAAATCCGGAGGCGCGGAGGAAAATACAAAAATAGTGGGAACGAAGCTAGGAAATACTTGAAAACAAAGTACATCACTCTTCTGATTGACGCAAATTGCGCACATTTCGGGCGTAGATTTGCACAAATCGGACGCTGAAAGGAGCAAAAACTGCGCATTTTGCGCAAAACGAAGCTAGGACTTGCAGCCTGAAAGGCGAGGCCGGACAAGTGACAAATAGTCGGCTAGACGGGCTCCGGTTTGCCAGGCTCTGAGAGGCACCAAGCCTGTGCTGCTTTACTTCACGACTTGCCTTGATCGGAGTCCGATTCTCGTGGACAATCGTAAAGATACCAGCCGACAGGTCGAATGAGCGGGTTCAAGGAGTTCGGACTGACCAATGCCCAAAAGCACGATCGACTTTGACACGGTACGGCAGATCGGACTGGGGTTGCCCGGCGTGGAGGACGGCACTGCGTACGGCGTTCCGGCGCTTAAGGTCCGAGGAAAACTGCTGGCTTGCGTGCCGGCAAATCCCTCGGCCGAGCCCGGTTCGGTTGTGGTTCGCGTGGATTTCGACGACCGCGCCGAGTTGCTACAAGCGGCCCCCGATGTGTACTACGTGACGGACCATTACGTTGACTACAACGCGGTTCTGGTTCGCCTTTCGCGGGTCAATGCCGGCGAGTTGCGCGACTTGCTGGGCATGGCCTACAAATTTGTGACGGCCAGCGCGGCGGGCCGTTCGCCATCGCGGGAGCGCCGCAAGCCGGGAATTAGGAAATGAATGAGGTTGACGCTGTGCGCTCAACCGTCAGGTCATCTGCTTCTCTATCTCACCAGTTTCTTGACCGTGGCCACCAGTTGATCAGCATTGAACGGCTTCACGATCCATCCGGTCGCACCGGCCTTCCGTGCTGCGGCTTTCTTTTCCGCCTGGGACTCGGTGGTCAACATGAGAATGGGCACAAACGAGCATCCAGACAGTCCACGGACGGCCGTAATAAGCTGAATACCATCTATATTAGGCATGTTAAGATCGGTAATGATCAGGTCGAACTTATCTTTCCCCACCCGGCTGAGGGCATCCTGTCCATCGACCGCACCTGTTACTTCATACCCGGCCTGGCAGAGGGTGAAGCTGACCATCTGCCGGATGCTGGCGGAATCGTCCACGGCTAAGATTCGTTTCATCGTTGACCTTCAACCCTCATGGCGCCGAGCGCCTCGGTTTGGCCGCCTGAGCACGCTGCGTGGCGCGACAGGGGCGGGGTGAAACCGTTGTGACGAGGGCTAAGCGCGGCTCAAAACAGCTCGACGCTGTTCCCCTCGAATGATCCCGTTGCCGCCGGCAGGGGCCCACCGGCAAGAGCGGCGCGCAGAACCGCGCGCTCCGTCTCCGTCGTGTAGAAAGCGCCAAACAACTCTTCCACTTGTCCGGCGTCGTGGGAGGTTTTCACCTCGGGCTGGTGCGTCTCCCACTCCTTCCGCACGCCTTCGATTTGGTTCACGATGGCGTCGATGCGTCCAAAGCACGCATCCAGAAGAGCCACACTCCGCTCAACCTCCGAGGTCTTGGCCTGCATTTTCTCCGTCGAGCCTTGTGTTTCCTGCGCCTGTCGGGCCGCGAACTCCGCCGCCACCCGCAAGGCTTCAAGGCCCGCGCCCGTTTCCTTCTCTGCTTCCCTCAGTTGGGCATCCCGTGCGGCGGAAAACGCTTCCATTAATTCCCGCGTCCGGTGCTCCAGGTTCTTGACCTCTTGCATGGAGTGTTCGGACTGCGCGGTCACCTGGGCCCATCCGGCCGAGATGCCTTTAATGCTGTTAGCGATCGCCAGTATCGCTGCGGCCCGCCTGCCTAACCGGTTGGCCTCAATGATCGAATTGAAGGTGAGTAATTGCAGGTGATCGACAGGTGCAGGGGCTTGATACCGCGGAAGGTCTTGGTGAAGGCCGTGACGGGCCCGCCAGCTTCATGCGACACGTCGAAATCGCGCAGCAGTGCCGTGTGGTTCGCATAAACGCTGAAGATGCGCGGCGGCGAAACCGGTCCAACCCATCCGCCGAAGTAGTTCTCGGCAAAGTGCATCTGGACCGAGTAACTGCCGTCCGCGGCTACCGGAACGGAATACGTAAAGGATCCGAAGCGCTCGCCCTCGTAGAGGCCGGGATCGAGGCTGTGGGAGACGATGGCGTGGAAACGGGAAAGCCTCCCGCCGCGGAAGTACTGGTCCGCCAGCCACAAATTGCCGGCATGGTCCGTGTAAGGAGTCTCGTTCGCGCGCCACCGCAGCGGCCGCATCTTTCCCTTCAGCCCGGGAATCACCTCGATGGCGTTCACCAGTGCCCTCTGATTGCGGCCGGTAAACTGGAGATGGAGTTTCCCGTCCGCCGC
>CAWIUZ010000090.1:0-3390 GCA_963838915.1 uncultured Acidobacteriota bacterium | reverse complement strand
CACGTATCGCCGGAAATCCCTCGCCGAGCCGCGCAAGGAGATCTCGGAGTATGCTCCCCGCATTTACACCCTGCACATCAACCGCCAGAAGATCGGCGAACTGATTGGGCCGGGCGGCAAAGTGATCCGCGGCATCATCGAGGAGACGGGCGTTAAGATCGACGTGGAGGACGACGGCAAAGTCAATGTCGCCGCCACCGACGAAACGGCCGCCAAAAAGGCCCTCAAGATGATCAAGGACCTTGTGGCCGAGGCGGAGTTGAACAAGACCTATCTCGGCAAGGTCGTCCGGTTGGCGGACTTTGGCGCTTTCGTGGAGATTTTCCCCGGCACGGACGGTTTGCTGCACATCAGCGAAGTGGCGGAACACCGCATACGGGACGTTCGCGATGAACTCAAGGAAGGGGACCAGTTGCTGGTTAAGGTGATCGCCATTGAGGGTAATAAGATACGCCTGAGCCGCAAAGCCGTCCTGCGCGACCAGCGGGCCAAGGGTGGTGAACCGAAGCACGAACAGCACCCACACCGCGAGCACTCGGAAAAGAGTTAGAGCAGTTCTCAGTAGTCAGTTCTCAGTCCTCAGTTGTCCGTGGTCAGCCGTTGTTGGCGGGCGCCTTCGTGTCGGCCTCGCCTTCTGACTCCTGGCTCCTGAATCCTGAATCCTAACAGGGGAAAACATGGGCTACCTCGACAAGCTCGATCTCGACAAGAAGCTCGACTCGAAGCAGGAGTATGAGGAACTGCTGGAAGAGTACCAGTTCAGACTCTTGAAGCTGCAGCGGAAGATCATCGAGAAGGGAATTGCGGTCTGCATCGGATACGAGGGAGAAGATGCGGCGGGAAAGGGCGGCAACATTAAGCGTTTGACGGAAGCCCTTGACCCGCGGGGACTCGAAGTTCACCCGATCGCCGCCCCCACTGCGGAAGAACTGTCGTACCATTGGCTGCACCGATTCTGGCTGCGGCTCCCGCAACGCGGCCGCATCTCGATATTCGACCGCACCTGGTACGGCCGGGTGCTGGTAGAGCGCGTGGAGAAATTCGCGTCGAAACAGGACTGGCAGCGTGCTTACCGGGAGATCAATGAGTTTGAGCGGACGCTCGTGGACGACGGCATGGTGCTGGTCAAGTTCTGGATTCACATCTCGAAGAAAGAACAGCTCGACCGCTTCAAAAAGCGCGAACAGGACCCCTGGAAGAAATGGAAATTGACCGACGAAGACTGGCGCAACCGCAAAAAGTGGGACCAGTACATCGCAGCGCTGGAAGATATGTTCGCGAAAACGGATACGGACCACGCTCCCTGGACCATCATCGAGGGCAACTGGAAATGGTGGGCGCGAATCAAGGCGCTGAAAACAGTGGTCAATAGAATCGAAGCGCGGATGTGAAGGCTGTGGCGTTATTCCTCGCTGATCTCACAATGTCCTGTGATTCCGAGCCCTTCGCTGTCATCCTGAGCCCTTAGCTTTTCATTCTGAGCGTAGCGAAGAATCTCGCACTGCCGCTCAGGATAAACTCCGCGAAGAGCCTGTCCTGAACGAAGTGAAGGAATCTCGCTCTGGTCTTTTCCTTCAATTCCGAACCGAACCAGAACGAGGTTCCTTGCTTCGCTCGGAATGACAGTTGGCCAGGTTATTACCCTCGACTTGAGTGAATCAGCCATGAGCCTGGAGACGGCGCGCAGGGTTTTGGAAATCGAGGCGAAGACTTTGAGCGAGCTTGTCGAACGCCTCGACGAGAGTTTTGTGCGCGCCGTGGAGATTCTCTATGCCTGCCGCGGCAGGGTGGTGGTTGCGGGCATGGGAAAGTCCGGCCTGATTGGCCAGAAAATTTCCGCCACGCTTTCGAGCACCGGCACGCCCTCGTTTTTCCTGCACCCCTCCGAAGCCTTGCACGGCGACTTGGGGCGGTTGGTGCGGCACGACGTTTTAGTGGCGCTCTCTTACAGCGGCGAAACCGCGGAACTGCTTCAGTTGCTGGATACCGTCAAACGATTGGCCATCCCACTCATCTCCCTCACGGGCAATCGGAACTCCACCCTTGCGCAGGCGAGCGACGCGGTGCTCGATGTGGAAATCCGGCAGGAGGCCTGCCCGCTCGGCCTTGCTCCGACCGCCTCGACCACGGCTATGCTGGCGATGGGGGACGCCCTGGCCATGGCCCTGCTCGAGAAACGCGGCTTCGACGAAGCGGACTACGCCGCGCTCCATCCGGGCGGGGATCTCGGGTTCAAGTTGCGCCGTGTCGAGGGCGTCATGCACGCCGGGGATCAGATTCCTCGCGTCGGTCCGCTCACGCCCTTGCCGGACGTGATCTATGAAATGAGCAGGAAGGGTCTGGGGCTCGCCACGGTAACCGGCGAGTCGGACCACCTGTTGGGAATGATCTCCGATGGCGACCTGCGCCGCCTGTTCCAGCGGGAAGGGAATCGCGCGATGGATTTGAAAGCGGCCGACGCCATGACGCGAAAGCCCGTTACCATCGGAAGGCAAGAGTTGGCCACCAAAGCCCTCAATCTCATGGAGGCCCGGAAAATCACCTCGCTGCTGGTTGTGGACGGAGAGGGCAAACTGGAGGGCGTCGTTCACATCCATGACCTCTGGACCACGCAGATGTTTTAGCAACTGCGGGCCTGCCTTCACATGTAGGCGGGTGTCATTCCGAGCCCTTCACTTGTCATCCTGAGCGCAGCGAAGGATCTCGCTCTGCCGCTCAGGATGACAAGCGAAGGGCATCGGAATGACATAGTTGTCTGGGTCTTTTGGTGAGTGTGCCCCACTTCGAGTTACACGAGGACGGACATGCCTTTGACTACTAAACAACTTTACGCGCGCGCGCGCAAAATCAAACTCCTTCTCATGGACGTGGACGGCGTCTTGACCGACGGGCGCTTCTTTTTCGTTCCCGGAGCGGGTGGCCGGTTGGTCGAAACTAAAGCCTTCCATTCCCGCGACGGGCTGGGCTTTCGCATTGCGCACCGGGCGGGGCTCAAGACGGGCTTCATCACTGGCCGCGAATCTCCGGTCATCGAATATCGAGCCAAGGAGTTGGGGGTTCACTACCTGAAGCAGCATGCGCGGGAAAAGCTCGAGCCTTACCAGGAGGTCCTTCGCGAGGCGCGTCTTAAAGACGAGGAAGTGTGCTACATGGGCGACGATATCGTGGACCTGCCTCTATTGACGCGCGTGGGGCTGGCCGTGGGCGTGGCCGACAGTCACAAGATTCTGCCCCGCTACGTTCATTATGTGACCAAACAACCCGGCGGTTTCGGCGCCGTGCGCGAGACCATCGAGCTGATTCTCACCGCTCAGGGGAAATGGGAAGCTGCGCTCGAGCACTACCTGCAATGAGTTTTTTCCCGGTGGTTTTTCCCGGCGGGTAGCGTCC
>CAWIUZ010000089.1:0-7424 GCA_963838915.1 uncultured Acidobacteriota bacterium | reverse complement strand
CAAGTTCCGCTCAACTGTTACTGTCGCCCCCACACCCGTACGGTTGAGCCATGCGGCGTCAAAAAATCGCAGTAGAGCCGAGTCCAGGTCCATTCTCCGGTTGCTTCGTCCCCATTCACCTGAATCACCGGCGAGCTGACGATGTAAGCATCGTCTGTGCTCGCTACCTTCGAGAGGCGCTCCATCACATCGATTAATTCCGCCCGGCCGTGCGTCACGCCGTGATAGGAGATGTCGGGCTGCGAGCGCTCCTCCGCAAACAGAGGAGGAATATCTGACCAGCGGCGATCTGCCAGGTAGCGGACGTATTGGTGCTGTACATTGCGTATGGCCTCGGCAGAGCTCAACGCATCTACCTGCTGCTCCAGCCGCAAGAGCCGCTCTTCCAGTGGCGTTGTCATTTCGTCCTCGCTCTTAATTCTTTCCTTCGGTGACTAAGGCTAAGCGGGCGTTCGCTGCCGCAGTCAAGACGAACAGCCGTGGCGTGTGGTATCAGTGTTGTGGATAAGAGTAGTGGCTAAACCGGGTATAAGTCCCACATCTCTTGCGGCGCCCAGGCTTCCTCGATAGCAATCCTCTTGTAGGGTACTTTTCGGATGCCAGCGCCAGCCGGTCCTGCTTGGCTAGGAACCTGCGAAGTCTCGTTACCGCCCGGGAGGGCCATCGCCCATTTCATCCCGATCGGTGCCGCTAATTTTTGAGAAATGAGCGTCTATCGGCGTTCATCGACATTCCTCCTAAAATAGCTGTATGGCGGCTCGTCAGCGAAGTTTGCGGGTCGCCGCTAAGCGTGGCTCAGATTGCACTCACCCCCTCCAATGCCGGCTTTGCGACAATCCTGTCCCTCCTCCAAGAACACGAGCGGCACCCATGGGACCGATGGTCGGGACTTCGCGTTGGCAAACAATAGGAAATTGTGGCTTCCGTGTCAAGGAAAAAGTTACCGTATGTTAACCTAAACTTGACCCCCCTCGACCTCTGGCAAACTGGCTCTAAATGAGATAGTTAGAGACTGCAAGGACAGGAGCGTTGAGCGAGCGTACTTTTGGCAGCGACGAGTACGCGAGAAAGAAGGGAGTTGGCGGCGTGCTGGTTCGCGGATCTTCGCTGGCCTCGGGAATCTATATGAAAGGTTATCGTGACTTCACCAGCCCGGAAGTGACTGTCCGCTGCGCCAAGAAAGTGTATGAGGCGACGGGAATCGGACCAGAAGACGTGGACGTGGCCGAAGTCCATGATGCGTTTACCATTGCCGAGCTTCTCTATTACGATGCCCTCGGCTTCTGCAAGCCGTGGTTGTTATCGAAAATCTACTTGTGTCAACACCTGTTGAGTGTGAAGTTGGGCCTCATCCACAGGCTTTGGCGGCACGCAACGATTGCCGCGACTTCTGGGAAAGGGCTTCGCCATGCAGTTGCTCCTCACGGGCGAGTCGATCACGGCTCAGGAAGCCATGCGTATTGGGTTAGTGAACGAGGTCGTGCCTCAGGCCGAGCTGATCCGTCGCTCGGGAGCGATCGCGAACCAGATCATCGCGAACGCGCCACGGTCCGTGCAGTATGCCCTGGAAGCTGTCCATCGCGGCGTTACTTTTGAGTAAATTGCTCCCGCCGGTGAAGAAACAGGGTGCCATCCGCTGATTCGCGATGGCACCCTGCTTCCTGCTGCATGCTTGTCGGTCTGAGCCGAAGTCTCGCTAAGGTTATTTTTCTGAAGTTCCTTTGTCTTCTATCTTCCCCGCACAAAGCGTACCCCCCAAGCCATCGCGTGCCGCGATTGGCTGAAAAGCGAAAGAGAAAGACACTTCAGAGATGCCACACTAGCACGTGCGAATCGAATTCTTGGACGTTACGGCGTCGCTACTTCCCAGTGATTGGGTTCTTATAGTGGAACGGCGGAAGATATACCTCAGGAAATACGCCGTAGATTTCTGTTGGTGGCGCATCGGGAGGATATTCCTTGCTCACGTTCAGGAACGGGGTCGGTTGAAGCTTGTCCCACGCTTTGTCATACGGTGACACGAACGTGATATACCAGTGCATCTTCTTGAACATCCACTTGCCATTTACCTTCGCGTACTCCACCTCGTAGGGCCCTTCCGCCCACGTTGCTTCCCCTTGCCCTACTGTCGCTATCTGCGTGAACGCCCGCCAACGACCTTTTGCCGTCATGCCGCCGGGATCAACATCGACTACACCTTGTAGTTGCATGTGGTTGTGCAGGTGTCCCGGCTGCGGTCCTTCCGTGCCGCGACCGAAGAGATGGAAGAGCGCTTCCGCGCTCTTTTTCCCCTTGTAGACGCCGTGGCCGCCAATCTCGATCTCGGCGTCGTCGGTAAACAGAGGAATGATTGCTCCACAAGCGCTTGTCGAGGTAGTACCCGTAGATCCGTTGTAGTTCGGCGATCTGGGTCATAGATCTTCCAAGTGCTTGCAGCCTGGCTTCCACGACTTTCAGACGCGCTTGAAGGACTGCATTGTCCGCCTGTGCTCCGGGGCGGCTGTTCGCTAGAACAATGAATCCGCCTACTTAGTAACGCAATCGTGAGTAATAGCCTTTTCAGCATCCTCCTCCTCCTGTTGGACAAATTCTTTTTTGCCCGGCGCGACTCACCATGTCTCTATTATTCAGCAGTCAGCCAGGCAGTTTAACTTTTCTGGGTCTTATCACCTTCCCAATTCTGCCGCCTGCTGGGCGGCGCGCTGCTCCAGCGCCTTGCGGACGACTTCGGTCGGAGGGTCTGGATCAGGAAGGACCGAGCGGAAGTAGAGGTTCGAGATTTTCCACTTGCCTTCGATACGGGCATATTCACATCTGTATCGACCCTCCTGCCATGGGCCGAAGGCCCGCGTAAATCCAGTGGGCGTCAGAAATTCGAAGATGAACCGGTGCCATGTCCATCGGCCCGTCGCACGATTGCCGTCAACCTCGATGATGGGCGAGCTGAGGATGTAACCGTGGAACAAAGTATATAGCACCGGCCAAGCCATCTTCGTTCACCACCCCACGCAATTACTGGTCGACGCCGTCAAGGGCCGGCGGCCCGGCACCGCGCTTGACATCGGCATGGGCCAGGGCCGAAACAGCATTTTCCTTGCGCAACAAGGCTGGGAGGTTACGGGCTTCGATCCCTCTGAGGAAGGCGTTCGTCAAGCGCGGGAACGGGCCGCCAAGCTGGGTCTGCACCTTCGAGCCCTGGTAGTGGGCGAGGAGGACTTCGATCTGGGGGCGGCACAGTGGGACCTGATCGTCATGACTTATGTCCGCCGCATCCGTCCTGGAGATGCTGATCGTTTCGCCCGCGCCTTGCGGCCAAACGGCCTCATCGTCTACGAAAACAACAATGTTGGGAACCAGAATGAGTTGTTGAAGTACTTCCTCGCCTGGCGCATCCTGCATTTCGAAGACGTAGACACAAGCTCCGACTGGCACCCGGAACGCACCTCGCGCGTCGAACGACTGGTTGCAGAAAAGCCCGCGCCGAAGTGAAGTGTCACGCCTTCGTGTTCCAAATGTACAGGGTTGAAGCGTCGCTGGCAGTGGCCACGGCACGTCCGGCCTTTCGCGTGGCGCGGTTCAGGGCAGAACGGACTTTCTCCTTGCTCGACGCCAAGCCCGCGAGAGGAACCCTCAGGGCGGCTCCCTCTTTCAGATTGTCAAGATCATCGATAATGGCGCCGACAATCTGTTTATGTTTTCCGGCTCTCCCTTGCGGGACGTCAGCCTGCGCCATGGTCTCGAAGTGGCTTGACCCGTTGCGTTTCCTGGCACTCATCGCTTCGTCTCCAACAAGCAAAATGAATTGCGTAACGTAACCTAACGTAATCGTATCGCAAAGGAACGGGATTGGCGAGGACAAAATGTCGTGCCGTGCCTCCGCCTCAACACGCCCTTACCTGAGGCTTAACCGGGTCGTGCGACGCGCTCTACGCGCTCATCTGAAACCCAAGCCTGAGTGCTTACCCGTTGCGCTGGTGTGGCGTGAGACGCTGCACACGAGTGGTTATCCGGTGCTTAGACGCCCCCCAAAAGACCTTCACCACTTTCCTAAAGAGTTAACCCGTATCAAATCGGCTCTGCTAGCCTTGTTCTTGTAGGGGCTACGGATACAAAACGATTTGAGGAGGGGGCACTCGCATGGAGCGGTACGGTCTATTTAAGCGCCTCGCGAACGGTGCGGCAATGTGGGTGTGCGCTGCAGACGACTTGAAACAGGCCATGAGCACAATACAGAGTCTTTCCGAGCAAACCGGCCTCGAGTACTTCATTCACGATTTTCAGGCTGGAACAGTGATCGCCTCGAGCCGGAAGACAAAACCCTCGGCTATTGATTCGTCGCCATGACCGGAAGGAATATAGTCGCGCAACACCTTGTTCCACCTTCCGGTGACTGAAGAAGGCGCGCACCCGAGGGTGGATTCTCCAAGATCGGCGCGCGGTCAGGGCAGCGGGGTGAAAATCACCGTCAATCCCCCGCCCGGCGCCAGGTGAACGTTGAGCTTGTCGCTGGCTTTGACGCGCCTGGTGTTGATGCTCAGGCTGGTGCCCACCGTATCCGCATCGGGACCGTCCGAGAAAATCTGGGCTTCGTACTCTGATTTACCCAGAAAATTCAGGGGCACCTCCAAGTCCCGAGCATCCCAGTTCGTCATGCTTCCCAGATACCACGTGTCGCCGTGCCGGCGAGCAATGGAAATGTACTGAGCCGGCTCGCCGTTCAGGACCTTGGTCTCATCCCAGACCGTCGGGACTTTATCCAGGAATTCCATGCCCGGGTTGTGATCGTAGGCTTCGGGGTAATCGCAGAGCATCACCAGCGAACTCTCGTAAACGACGTACATGGCCAGTTGGTGCGCGCGCGTGCCTTGCGACATGGGCTCGAGGTTGCGCGCCACGAAATGCCCCCGCGCCGCGTTATTGAAGGCTCCGGGGGTAAAGTCCATGGGCCCGGCGAGCATGCGCGTAAAGGGGATTGTCACGTTGTGCTCCGGGGTGACGCGATCGCTCCACTTGTTGTACTCCATGCCCATCACACCTTCGCGAGTGAGAAGATTGGGATAAGTTCGCCGCAATCCAGTGGGCTTGTAGGCGCCATGGAGATCCACTACGAGATGATGCTCTGCAGCCTTGCGCACGCAGCGCTCGTAGAAATTCACCATCTCCTGGTCGTCGTGGTCCATGAAATCGACCTTGATTCCTGCCGCTCCCCATTTCTCGTAGAGTGCCATTGCCTCGTCCATCTGTTTGTCCAGCGCGCTCCAGTAGAGCCAGAGCAGGACTTTCACGCCCTTTTGTTTGCCGTAAGCAATGATGTCGGGAATATCCACTTCCGGAAC
This sequence comes from uncultured Acidobacteriota bacterium, assembly GCA_963838915.1. Lineage (GTDB taxonomy): Bacteria > Acidobacteriota > Terriglobia > UBA7540 > UBA7540 > CAVROP01. The sequence continues at coordinate 2,088 of CAWIUZ010000089.1, read as the reverse complement.
ATGATGGAGAATGTCGAGGGCGTGGGTGTAATCGTCGGCCGGGTACCAGCCCGCATCGACCAGCATATATTCCAGGTGGTGCTCCGCCGCAAAGTCGATGTAGTGTTTCATGGTTGGCGTGTTCATGCCGGGCTTGAAATCCACGTTCTTAGCGAAGCTTCCTGACCACCAATCCCACGCCGCCTTGCCGGGCTGGATCCAGGAAGTGTCTTCGAGCGCGCAAGGCGCACTCAAATCGAGAATGATGTAGTTGCTCTCAATCAGCCCGCCCGGCCGCGAGTTGATCAAGAGAACCCGCCACGGAGTGCTCTTGGGCGTGGAGCCGGTCACCACCTGGTCCATCCGATCGCGCGTCGGCGAGAGCTTGCTGAGCAAGGCATTCTCCATGCCCGCGACGCCTCCCACATACATTCCGGAATAATCCGTCAGGCCAGCCTCGAGCAATCCTACCCAGGGGCCGCCGGGAATATGGACTAGCAAAGGTAAGTTGATAATCGAGGAGGGCTTGATCTCATCGAGACCGATGTGGCGGTACTCACCTTCATTGGGCGTATTGAATTTCCCCATATTGAGCGCAAACGCCGAAGAGGTCTTGGCGAAATAGAAGCCCGTGTTCTCCGCTGCCAGAACGAACTTGCCGAGCGACGCCTGTTCCGGAAGAAAGTAGCGGAAGGCCACACCTTCGTTGAAAACCCTGAAGATCAGGTCAAACTGGCGATTCGGCGACTGGCGCTCCCGCAAATGAATCGTGAGCTGGTTGTAATGGTCAGGCACCCGCCGTTGCACATTGAAGACGTCTTCCCAAGTGTCGTTGTGCGATTGTCGATCCGAACCTGTAATTTCAAAATCTCGATCCATGGGCCGCGATCCCGCAAAATCCAATCCCAGGGGCGAGTCTTTGAGAACCGGGCTCCCCTTGTACGAAACTCGATAATAGGCTCGCACGCCGGGCAGATAGGGTTGCGGATTGGCTTTCAGCTCAAACTCTGTTTTGAGGCTGCCATCCGGAGAGCTAATGGACAGCGGTTGGGAAGCAAAACCTGAGCTTGGAGCAATCATGGATAAAACCGAGATTATAGCAGTTGCGATAACAGCCGCGATTCTTGTGCGCAATGGAAAGACCTCCTGAAGGTTCAAGTAAGGCCTGCCATTTTCCGTCGGCTGGCGAGAAGTTGCAAGCGCGACAGTGGATGTCATCCTGAGCGAAGCGAAGGATCTCAGCAGTCGGTGCTCAGTTACGAGGAACTACCGAGATCCTTCGCTTCGCTCAGGATGACAGGCCTCACTTCGCTCGGCCAAACGTCACTGTAATGTAGCGCTAACGGGAGTTCCTCGCCACTGCGACGATCGTTTCACGGGTGGAACTGCTTCAGACTCTTTCGAGCCTCTTCGTATTGGGGGAACTCCCGCTCCGCTTTGCGAAACTCCCGCGAATGCACCACGCGCCGGTGCCCGTTGCGCTCCACCGGGAACCGCATGTGAAGCATCTCGTGGAACACCAGGTATTCGACGACGTGGGCAGGAGCTTGCGGGGAGTCCAGCGCCCGATTGATGACGATCATCCCATGGCCGGCGTCGTAATGGCCAAGAGTGCTCCGTGACTTCCGCAGGCTCCAGCCCAGGACCGCTCCTTAAGGGCTGGCACGGACCATCCCATACCATCCATGCGCTCGGCAGCGTATCAAAGCGCGACATGCGTCGTCCTCTTTCGTCGACGGTCCAGACCGTTCCGGGTATAACGCTGCCTCTGCCGGCGGTTGACGCCGCGCGCTTCGCAGGATCAGCGGTTTCGCGCGTCGACTGTGACCCGCCGTGCAATATTTGCAACGACATTTGGATTCGGCCGTGTAGAGACTCTCGTAACCCATTGATGCGCCTGAATTCATTCCCATTTCGCACACTTTTTCGCCAAATTGATTATGTCTCGAAATATAACGGGCACTTAGGTCTCATGATCCCCGCTTTCTGAACAGACTTATCCACAGCTTTTGTGGACAAGAGGTCCGCCGTGATCCTACGCGTGGCCATCGATACGCCGCTGCGGCGGACATTCGAGTATCTGCCTCCCGCGACGCTCGGCGAGGCGGT
>CAWIUZ010000088.1:0-15719 GCA_963838915.1 uncultured Acidobacteriota bacterium | reverse complement strand
AATCCTGGCGCAAGGACTGGCTTTACGAATATTACGAGTACCCGGGGCCACACAATGTGCGCAAGATCGCGGAGTTCACCGGCAACGGTCGTCGTCGGCCTCCCCTCGGGTGACCGGCGCAGACGACTCCATCCACGGTGGTGAGGATTCGTCTTCGGATCGCAGTCCGACGCGGGAGCCGCAACGCGCGAGGTCCTCATGACCCTGGTCCACACGCTGGCGCTGCGTTTCCCGGATCCCCAGACGCACTTCAAATCCCTCCTCGATCAACTGGCGGAACACCCCACCCGCGACGCTATCCGCCTACTCTTTCCCCAGAACACCAGTTAACGCGCTTCAAGGTAATCGAGACCTCTCATTCACACAATCTGCTCGCGCAGTTGGCGAGGCTTAGGCAGTCGTGTGCCCACCCTCCAGCCCGCTCGCGAGACCGAAACTGAGGGATTACGAAAAAGTGAGCGACTCTTTCCGTCGTGCTTTGCGCAACGCATGATCAAAAAAGCGAGGTTGCAGCAGCCGTCCCATCTCGTGGCGAGAATGATTCATCCGCTTCGTCGCCCCGGCCTTTGGCGGCTTCCATCACTCTGGAAATGTTGAGGGGTGAGCGAGGATAGAATATGGCATGCCAGTGGTCCGGAAGGAACACCCAAGCGGTGAGAAGGAAGCCGTGTTCCAGCCGGCGTAGAACCCGCGGTTGCCCCCTGGACTTGCCTGTCACATTCGACCAAAATGACTACATGGCAAACTCTCTTGATCGCAACCTCTGGACTGAGCCCCAGCATGCCCGTGAATATCTGCAGCGGGCGGACTCCCTTCCCCACCGGACGGAGGGGGAAGCAACTCTGTTGGAACTCGTCCCCAAAGAGGCAAAGCGGATTCTCGACCTGGGAAGCGGTAACGGGCGACTGCTGAAGCTGGTCAGAAAGGACCGCCCACAGGCGGAATTCGTGGCGCTCGACTTCTCCTCCCACATGCTTGAGGCCTTGCACCAGCAATTCGATGCCGAACCCCAGGTGACGGTGGTCGCGCACGACTTCTCGCTGCCGCTGCCGCTCCAGGGAACTTTCGACGCTGTCATCTCCAGCTTTGCCATCCATCACGTCACGCACGAACGCAAGCGGAGCCTTTACACGGAGATTTTTGACCGGTTGCGCCCGGGCGGCGTGTTCTGCAACCTTGAGCACGTCTCCTCTCCCACTGAGCGGCTCCATTTGGAGTTCCTCCGCCACGTGGGCATGACCCCAGCCCAGGAGGACGCCGCGAATAAGCTGCTCGACTTAGAAACACAACTTGCCTGGCTGCGTGAAATCGGATTTGCCGATGTTGACTGCCTCTGGAAATGGCGCGAACTGGCGCTGTTTGCGGGTGTCAAATAGCGGCTTGCTGGCGTGGTAAGTTAGCGTAGGAGTATTAATCAGAAATGAATTATTCACAGTCAAAAGCCGCAGAGTCGCAGAGGCGGCGACTCTGCGCTACCCGCTGCCACTCGCCTGATCACAGGGCTATACCCTGCGCAGGACCGTGTCACTGCTGGTGTTAGTGCGACTGCCCCAAGATGTGCTTAAGGCGGGAGGCCCACTGCGCGTCCCGATCCGAGGTTTCTTCCCAAGCATCTCGCTCGACCCAGATTTTGCGGAGCTTTTGCCAATAATGATCTCTGATTTCGGAAGGCGTTTTCGCACCGCCCGCCGGGAGATAGTTATTTGCTGCATCAAACTCGCTGGGAGGCTCGGTGGGCAATTCGCTGCCGAAGGGGTATTTTTCCTGCAAGTTTGTTACCGCCACCTGCCAATAGGCTCGGGCCATCTCGTGTTCCCGGAGGCGTCGTGCGGGGCTCCAGTTGGGGCTCTCGTCAATGAACTCGGCGGGCGGCTGTGCCTGAAGCTGCATCACCGTAGCCGGCCAAAGATAGACGGCCAAGACAGGAACCGTAACTGCCAAAAGGATGCCCGTTGCCATCGCTAGTTTCGGCACAAGCCATCGCCGCCTGGGGCGATATTCGCGTTTCGAGGGCAGGGGGAGCGCGGCGGGCGGACGCTTTGACACGAGGTGCTCGAACTCTCTTCGAGAGGTCTCGTATTCACTCTTCAACTGCTTGTGTTCCGCTTCAAGACCGGCCGAAATGCCCACCGCAAACTGACTGAGGGACTCGACTTTCGCCTGGACGACGCTGCTCAACTGCCGATGGCTCTCCTCCAGCCACTTTTTTTGCTCCGCTTCGAGACCCGCCGCGGCGCTCGCAACGGCTTGGTTGAGGCGTTCCAGATTCGGCTCGAGAATGCCGGCCGGCTGGCGCTGGCTCTCCTCCGCAGCCCGCCGTGCCTGGTTCGCTTCTTCTCTCAGCTTCTCGATGGTTGCCTCAGCCTGATTCTGAAACTGCTCCGACCACCGCCCTCCCATCTCTCGGGCAAGTTTCTCAAAATCCTCCGCCTGCTTCTCGACCTTCCCCTCGAAAGCCTGGAGACTGCTTTCCACCCGTCCCTCGAAACCCTCCACCAGGCTTCTCAGTCGCCCCTCCACCGTCTGCAGCGCAACGGACACTCCCGTCAAGCGTTCTTCCGCCTCTCGGGATCGAGCTGCCAAACCGGCTGCCCGCTTCTCTTCCGCCGCCTCGATTTGCGCCACCGCCCCTGCGGCAGCGTTCTTAATGAGCTCCAACTGCGCGATCGTTGCCTGGTTCGTCTCGCGCGCGTGTTCTTTCAAAGCTAGCGCCACTTGCGTGCTGAATTCCTCCCGCGTAGCATCCCGAAGTGAGGCCATCTTCGCTTCCGCCAGGCCGGCCAGCTGCCCCTCGCGCTCCTCGAGCGCCTTACTCGAATTCTTGATTTCTTCCCGCAGCCCCGCCATTGCTGCCAAGGCTTCCGTTGTGAGCTGTCTCGACAACTGCTCCACCGGTTCCCGGCTGACTCTTTCCGCATCCTCCGCTTGCATCGCCGCAGCAGGGACGGCGGTCTTGACCGGCGAATCCTCTCCCGGATGCACGCTGTTGGGCGGCGAAGGCGCCGGCTCGCTCGAACTGTCAGGGGGAACCAGCTTCGGCGATCGAAGGTCAAGTCTGTAGGGTTCCCGTTGCCGCCGAACTTTGAAGAGGGCCCCCGCCAGCAGGACAATCGAGGCGATGGCTGCCCAACCCAGCCAACCTGTCTTCTTCTGCACTAGCGCGGGTGCGGGAGTGTCGGGCAACGCCTCGGGCGATTGTGCGGCCAAGCTGGTGTCCGTGGAGTCCACGTAGACGTAGAATATCTGGCTCTGGCCGTTTTCATCCTGAACCACCAGCGAGACGCCGCCCTGCGCCTTGCCCTCGATTCGGAGCTGGCTGGGATTCTCCAGCGTGGCATCGATAACGCCTGGGCTGGACACTGAGAAGCGCTTGATAGGCGACGGCGAACTTACCTCCAGCGGCTGTCCCATAAGCACGTGCAGGAGCTCCGCCTGGCCCGGCTCCGGCCGGGGCTGGGATTCGTGCCCCGGCGGCGGCTGGCTCGGGGCCGGCAGCGCTTCTGGCGGAGGTTGTGGCTGCTCTGCCTGGAGCGCATGCGCCGGCGCGCCTCTCAGCATGAGCATCAAACCCATGCCCGTGAGTAATCCGTAGTACCGCTTGGCGGTCATCACTCTTCTCACATGCAACCGTCCAGGGTGGAATTATGGACCTCGAAACCTCCGGCTTTCCTGCTTGCCCCCGAAATCACCGCGATGCAGCCGACCACCGCTGCCAGGGGTTTGAAGCAAAGGCTGCCACGACGAGTCAGGGTTGAGGCGGCCGGGGGCGACAGAGTTCGTGCCTTTGTCATGATGGACACGGGTGGCGTTCACCTCCCGCTCTTCCACTTGAAGCTCTGAATTCTATCGACCGGAGGTACTAGTACTCAACAGTACTTAAGTAAGGGGTTTATGGATCAGCCACCCTCCCGTTCGCATAGGCGCTATAGGCTCAATCGGGTTCCGGAGCCCGCCGCGGCGGGCGCAAGAATGTGGCCCACGGCGACAGCCGTGGGGAGAAATCAGGGCCAATGCGCCTGAAAAGCCCCGGGAGGGGCGACAGAGCGGTCTTGATAATCGCAGATCTTCTGTCGCCACTACGTGGCTCGGCATGCTCTCTCGGTGCCGTGATCCCACGGCTCGCGCCGTGGGCCACATTCTTGCGCCGCTGATGCGGCTTGGCGTGAGTTGACGGGGGAGAGGGTGCAGTCTGCCGACCCACGGCTTGCGCCGTGGGCTGCCGCCCGTCGGCTGACGGGCTGATTTCTTAAAGGAATATAGGACTCAGCACAGGAGTTGAGTCAGCAGGCCATTTGCATCCTTCAGGAGCAGCTGAGGCGCCGCGCCGGAGATATGTTTTCCTGTCTGGGCGTTAACCTCGTCGATAAAAGCCTTTAAGATTTTTTCGGCCCTTTCCTTGTCTCCTCCGAGGGCAGCATTCGAAGCAGCAGTAATCTTGTTTGAAAGGAGCCTCGCCACGCCTTTGCCGTCGATCAGGTCCAGGACCAGCATGTACCTGATGTCGTCGATCGTGCCCTCAAACGTCGTATCCGTCGCCACAGTTCCTGATGACTCCAGGGCCGCAGCGGCCAGGAGTTGGTCTGTCGGTGTGGCGTCGCTGGGAATGGACGGCCCAGCAGGTTCAGGTGCAGGTCCGCCTGAGGCCTCGGGACCACCCGGGTCCGTGACCGCTTCGACACCCGCGACAGGCGGGACTGGAGAAGGCGTGTCAGCCGTCAGGCCCATGGGGGCTGAGATCTCTTCTCCGTCAGAGTCCTCAACCGGGTCTTCAATGCCGGCAGCAGGGACGGCCTCTTCCGCCCGCTTCTCTTGCACGGCGGGTTCTTCTTTTGGCCCCACTGCGGTCGCCGGTTGGCTAACAGATACGGGGGCGGGTTCTTCTTTTGGCCCCACTGCAGTGGCCGCTTGGTTAACAGCTACGGGAGCTTGGGGAAGAGGAGGCGCAGATGAGGACATCGAGAGTTTTCCACGCGAAGCGGCAAGCCCCATGGGCTTGCCCAAGCTGCTGCTTACGAGGGTTTGCAGGCGTTCCCACTCTTCATCGTCCAACTCGTCGTGGAGGCTGATGAACTTCACTAACTCCGAAAAGATGTGCTTCCCCTGAACAAGGGCCTCGGTATCCGGATGTTGGACGGGCCAAGCTGTTTCCGCAATTCGGTCGCGTAGTCTTCGCGCTTCTTCCTGGCACTGAGTTAGCGGGGCAAACTCGGTGCCGTCGACGTGGGCGATCGTGAGGACCTTGTCCAAAACGGCGCACGCTGCTTGCTGGTTGATGCGGTGTGCAGTTTGAGCGTCGAGAATATCCGATACAGACTCCATGAACGACCGGAGGTCCCTGATCGAGCCAATCTCGGGTGTCGGAGGAAGTTCGGAAACGGACTCCGAGAGCTTCACCACCACCCGCTTGATCTCATCAAACTGTTGGGCAGAATTCGAAAGTTCGCGAAGGAACCCTTGAGGCACGGGGCGCCCCACGCTCTCCAGGGATTCAGCGGCCTCTCGAAGGCGATGAGCCAGGGCCTTGAAGCTCATCTCTAGATCACTTAACTGATTAATAAGAACCTCGGAAAAGGGTGTCATGATTACCTCTCGCAGTATTCTAGCGGGTAAGAAAGAACGGAAATGTTACGTGACTGTTGAGCGGACTGCAATGGAGATCAGGGGTGTTAAATCTTGCCTCCAAAATCGCTGGAGCCGTTGCGCTCGAAAGAACCCGCGTCTGACTGCGCGGCTGCTCCGACAGTGGCCGCGTTCAGCGGTCTCTCTGTTAATCTCCCAGCACAGTGGCCACCTCAGTAGTCCATCACGCCATCCCGCAGTGGCGATTGCGACCCCTATATTCGCTCTGAAATTACCAATGCGGCAACAGTACCAAAGTGCTGGTCGCCTTAACGTGGGTCGTTGAGGGATCCCTTTGAACCTCAGCGAAAAAAAGGTCTGGGGTTTTGCTTGACATATTCTGATATGGGAATGTATTATGCGATTCATGGCGAGGGCAGCCACTAATTCCGATGCGTTCAACGCGGTGGCTGAGCCGCGCCGGCGCGACATTCTGGTGTTCCTCGCGGACCACGAGCGGCCCGTGAGCGAGATTGTGGCGGCGCTGGAAATGGAGCAGCCGTCCGTCTCGAAGCACTTGCGGGTGCTGCGCGACGTGGGGCTGGTGCGGATGCGCCGGGAGGGGCGGCGAAAGCTCTACCAAACCAATGCGGCGGCGATTCGTCCGCTGCACGATTGGGCCGGCGAATTCGAGCGCTTCTGGCGGCACACTCTGAGCCGGGTGAAAGAGCGGGCCGAAGCTAAGATGGCGGAGGCGGGCGCGCGCGAGGGCCACTCTGCGTCTTAGTCAACGCTTTGCCCGGCGCCGGGGCCGAAGCATCTAACAGGGCATACGGAGTACTCAAATCGAGGCTTTACGGGCTGCGGAGAATCGCCTGAATACTGTCATTCTGAGCGGAGCGAAGAATCTCGCTCTGTATTGGGCTGACTGAGGAGCAAAGATCAGGGCGAGATTCTTCGCTTCGCTCAGAATGACAACGGGCTTTGCGAACAGGAAGTCAAATCTGTCAACGAGAGGAGCAGAGGTATGTCATTGGCACAGACTCTGATTATGGAGTTAGAGGAGCAGGGGCCGCTCACACGGAAGTTCCTGGAGAGGCTGCCGGAGGACAAGCTGACGTGGAAGCCGCACGAGAAATCGATGACGGCGGGGCAGTTGGCGCTGCACATCGCGCAGGTGCCCGGTGGGATCACGAGACTCGTGCAGCAGAATCCGGCCCAGGCGCCGGACTTCGGCAGGCTCAGGGCGCAGCCGGCGACCTTGCAGGAGGTCCTGGCGGCGCATGACGAAAGCCTGGCGACAGCGCGAAGGGAACTCGCGAAATTCGACGACGGCGGCATGCAGGAGTTGTGGCATCTCCGGCAGGGGGACCGGGAACTGTTCGCCTGCCCGCGCGCGAAGTTCTTGCGCGACGTCATGCTGAGCCACTGGTATCAGCACCGCGGTCAACTCAGCGTTTACCTGCGGATGCTGAATATCGCGGTTCCGGCGACTTGGGGGCCCAGCGCCGATGAGCCGCCGGTTTTTTTGCGGAAGACACAAGCAGCTTAGCAGGGCGCGGCAAACCCCGATCCGCATGTCATCCTGAGCGCAGCGAGGGATCTCTGCAGTTTGTCGCCGCTGCTAGACTCGAGCAACTGCCGGGATCCTTCCTTCGTTTCACTCAGGACCGCCTACGGCTCCTCAGGATGACAGGTAGCGAAATCAATTCAAACCAAGGAGGACACATGAGCACGGCAACGACGTTACCCAAAATCGAAGATCTGATGCTGAGCATTACCGAAGAGATTCATGTGAAGGCGACGCCCGAGGTGACGTTCGAGGCGCTGCTCGAGGAGTTGAGCTCGGGCATGACGGGTGCGGAGAACAAGCCCCTGCAGTTGAAGATCGAGGCTTGGCCGGGCGGCAGGTGGTACCGCGACCTGGGCGACGGCAACGGGCACCTGTGGGCGCACGTGCAGTCGATCAAGCGGCCGACGCTGCTCGAATTTTACGGGCCCCTGATGATGTCGTTCGCCGTCGCGTCGAACTTGCAGTACCGGCTGAGCGAGGAGCCGGGCGGCACGCTGATCAAGTTTCATCATTTCGCGCTGGGAGTAATTTCAGACGACTTTCGAAAGGGAGTCACCGAGGGATGGAAGCACATCCACGAGCGGGCGAAACAGCGCGCGGAGAAAAAGTAGGTGGGTAGCGTGTAGCGCAGAGGTATCCGTCAGCCGACGGATTCCTCTGCGTCTCGTCGCCAGCGCGCATCGAGAAAGAGCGGGCGTTGAATCCGCATGAAAGAACCGCGGAGGAGAGCCTACTTCGCTCACCTCCGCGCCACTTCTGCGGTTCGATCACCGAGGAGGTGCAGGATGTTATGTCCTATGTGCATAGCGAACGCGGCGCTGGCCGTGGCAGGGGTAACGACGTCGGGCGGCGCGACCGCGATTGCGCTGCGGATCCTGCGGCGAAAACGGAGAGTGAAACCAAAAGCCGGAGGAGGATCCTCCAGCTCTGGTTCGCGCCGGGCGCGGGATCGGCAAGATCGCTCAGCACGTTCGGAATGAAATCGTTAAATTCACCGAGAGGAGAAACGACAATGGCAACGCCGATGATGAAGCACGCGAAGGTTGTGTCGCCGGCGGAGTGGGTGGCGGCACGGAAGGAACTGCTGAAGAAGGAGAAGGAATTCACGCGGCTGCGGGATGAGTTGAGCCGCGCGCGGCGAGAGTTGCCGTGGGAAAAGGTGGAGAAGCAGTACGTGTTCGAAGGGCCGAAGGGGAAGGAGGCGCTGGCGGATCTCTTCGAGGGGCGAAGCCAGCTCATCGTCTACCACTTCATGCTGGGGCCGGGATGGAAGGAAGGCTGCCCGAGCTGCTCGTTTATCGCCGACCACTTCGACGGGATGCGCGTGCATCTGGCGGCGCGGGATATTACGCTGGTGGCGGTTTCGCGCGCGCCGCTCGCGGAAATCGAGGTTTTCAAAAAGCGCATGGGATGGGGATTTAAGTGGGTGTCGTCGCACGGCACGGATTTTAATCTGGATTATCAGGTGTCGCGCGAGCCGGGAAAAACGGCGGACGAGAAGGTGCTGTACAACTACGAAATACAGGCCTTCCCGTCGGAGGAGCGGCCCGGATTGAGTGTGTTCCACAAGGACGCGGCGGGCGAGGTGTTTCACACCTATTCCACCTATGCGCGCGGCCTGGATATTCTGGTGGGCGCTTACAACTTCATCGATCTGACGGCCAAGGGGCGCAATGAGGAAGGGCTGAAAAACACCATGGCCTGGGTGCGGCACCATGACAAGTATGGCGAGGGTCTGGTGAACCTCCCGCGATGACGCTCGATTCAGGCGGACGGCGCAGGATGTGCGGACCCTTCTGAGCGAGTAGCGCAGAGGTATCCGTCAGCCGACGGATTCCTCTGCGGCTCTTCTCGTGTTCACGGACGTACCGCGGAGGAGGGCAAACTGCGCCCACCTCCGCGCTACTCATTCACACCTCCGCCTTCTTGACATTCCCACCCTAGCAAGGTAGATTCTCTACCGGGCAGATTCCTGAACAATCTGGTTGACAGCGCGAACCGCCGGCGATGCAGTCGGAGGCCACGCGCCGGGTCAAGACACGGCTTGGAGGATCCTCATGAAGAAAGCATCTCTGAGAACCCTTGTGCTCGTATCCGCGGTTTTGTTGGCGCAGTGCTGGGCGCCTGTTTCCGGTTTTGCGGACGCTAACAATGGATGCTCGAACGCAAACCTGCGCGGCAGCTATGCCTTCACGGAGTCCGGCAGCATTGTGGATATCGGTCCGGTTGCGGTGGCGGGTGTTTTCCAGGCGGATGGGAACGGCAATCTCATTGCCAACGACACGGTGAGCTTGAGCGGGGAGATCGTCCAGGAGAGCCTGAATTTCACTTATCAAGTCAACCCTGACTGCACCGGTTCCGCTTCTTCGGCTCCCAACCAGGAACCGGCACACTTCAACTTTGTCATCATCAACTTCGGCGAAGAGGTGACCGGGATCCATACTGACCCGGGCACCACACTCATCCTGAAAGCCAAGCAGCAATTCAGTAAGAGGCCGAACGCGGGGCTGCAGGATTGATTCTGAAACGGGAGGCGGGAGAGGTCGAAGTACCCCCGAGGAGGGCTTAGTGCGCCCACCTCCGTCATACCCGCTCCGCATGGCAGAGGTAAGTTGAGGCCTGGACTCGAAAGCGTCCCTTAGGGAAACCGAAGACGCCACAACGCAGGTGTCTGCGCCAGCCGGGGAGACGCCCGGCAAGCATCAGTGTGCGTGGGTCGGCAACACAGGCATTTCGGTTTCATCGTCGAATCACCTGATGTAAACTCATCGAGACAAATCGATCTCAATATCGGGCATTCGACGGGGTGGGGAATGACTGCAAACGTACTCGACGTAAATGGCTATAAGACTGGCCGCGGAACGCCGCTTGAGTTGGAGTTCACGGGTGTTCAATGCAGGAATACAAAGCACGTCCTGGCGGTTGCGATGCTGCCGAAGGGCAAGTGGGTGTGCATCCCCGCCGCACTGATTCTGCTCGGAGTCATGGCAATAGGCGCCTGGGCCGGGCAGGCAACGGGAAGCGCGCCGCAGCGAATTCCTCCCAAGCGTTCTTCGCAGATTGCGAACGGACTGGGGGGCGTAAACACCAGCCTGCCGCGCGATCCCTACATTCCCTGGAATCGCTGGTGGTGGACGAGCATGTTCGACTCCGGCCTGAAGTGGGCTCGCATCGGCCAGTACGAAGACACCTCGGACATCACGGGCTGGGACTGGATCGAGCAGAAGCGCGGGGAGTTCAGTAGCTTACCCGCACTCGACGATTATGTGGATTCGCTGGTTGACAACGGTGTCAAGGTGCAGTTGCAACTCCTCTACGGCAACCCCATGTACACCTCACCGGCGGGCCGCCTGCCGGATGCCATCACTCCCACTCCGGCCAGCGTCCACAATCCCGACCGGAATCTCTACTCGGTCTTCTGGCCGCCCAAGACGCCGGATCAGATCGCCGCGTTCATCAGGTACACCCGTTGGATGGTCAACCATTTTCGCGGCCGCATCCACTACTACGCGCTCTGGAACGAGCAGGACGGCTCCTATTGGAATCCGGATCCCGACGACGCGGAATACGGCCGTTTGTTGGGCGCCTTCGTGAAAGCGGTGCGCGAAACCGATCCGCAGGCCAAGCTGGTTTACGGCGGGCAAGCCACGCTCTCCGCGGATTTTGCCCGCGCGACGCTCGATGCCTGCGAGTGCGCTTCGAGCCTCGACGTCTTTGCCTACCACACCTACCCTGGCGGCTACTCCGAGAACACTCCTCCTGAATCGATGGACTACGGGGCCTTCGGGCCCTTGACGCCGAAGGCGCTTCGCGAGGCGGTCCGCAATTATCCCGGGATTCGTTCTGACATCGTGTTCTGGGATGACGAGTTCAATATCATGCCCGATCTTCCCCGCGGCAACGATGAGACGGTGCAGGCGAAATACGTCCCACGCTTGATGCTCTACAACTGGGCGAACGGGGTCGCATCGTGGATCTGGGAGCTCATCAATGACACGAGCAGCAGCGAGGGCGATAATTTCGGGATCATTCACGGGATGATGTTTAAGCCCGCTGATTTCACTCCCCGGCGCGTTTACGCCGACATCCAGAATCTGGATGCCCTGTTCTCCGACACCGAACGCGATACCTCCATCCAAATTTCCAGTCCGGATTTTACAAGCATCCAAGCGGATTCCGGAGCGCCCGTGCTCGCTTATGGTTTTCGTTCGCCCAAAGGAAAGGCGGCAGTGGGTTTTTGGCTGGCGGCGCATAGTTGGCCCCACAATAACTACGTTCCCAAATACGTCACCCTTGTCCTGAAAAACACCGGCATCGAACATCCGGTGCTGGCGAGTGTTTACGGCGGCGAAATCAGGCCGCTGGAATGGAAGGCGGGAACGCGCGACACGCTCGAAAAAGTACCGCTGCTCGATAGCGTGCAAGCCATCGTCGACGCCAGCTATTTCGACTGGCCGGTTCTGCCGGACAGCCCGAACTCACTGACGGCCAGGGTGGAGGGCGAGTCCGTGAGGCTCGCCTGGGACACCCGCGGTGAAGCCGCGACTGCCATTGCCGTGGAACGGCGCGCGGGCGACCATGGCCGTTGGGAAGGAGTAGCAAAGCTGCCGGCAGGTGCGAAGGGTTACGAGGATAGCCACCCGCCGGGCGCCGAGGGTGCGTCCTACCGGGTTCGAGCCCTTAACGATTCGGGAGAATCGGCGTATTCCAACATCGTCCGCGTCAAAAGATAAAACTCTCAGGGCCCGGATTTTCCTCAGATCGATCGCGGCTGGAAGCGTCGGGACATGTACACCACCGCCGCCTGTCATCCTGAGCGAAGCGAAGGATCTCCGCAGTTTCGTATGACTGAATGGTCTACGGACAACTGCAGGGACCCTTCGCTTCGCTCAGGATGACACGTTGCACATTTCCGCACACTATTCACCTCGGGGTAGTGTCTTAATTTGACTGGTAGCGCCGACCTTTAGAGCCTGCCCTGAGCCGAGCGAAGGGTCGGCGGATGCTGGCCTGAAGGCCCGCGCTACGCCGAAGCCAGGGCACTTTTTCGCTTCGCTCAGGATGACACGTTGCAGATTTCCTCGCACTCCCCACGCCGGTCCTCGGGGAAGACGGCGCGGGTGTGTGCTATCATAGCCGTTTCAGGGCATAGGTCGGCAATTTCACAATCCCGCGCGAGAGTTTCCGTCGCTCGAGGAGGCGGACAATGGCTAAACGCATCGTTCCCCATTCGCATGGCAGGTCCGGCGGGAGCAGACCGGGCGGCAGGGCAACTGCAGCGCCGGGCAGCGGGCAGCCCGTGTTCGCGCAGCCTACGCCTTCCCCCGATCCCAGTGGATTCAAAGACCCTGTCACCGACCAGAAGGAACCGGACGTGGCAGGCGTGCAGCCTGTTCCACAGCCATCGACTTCCGGGGCAGAACCCATACTGACACTGGCGACCATTTATGGAAGCCGAGGAGCGAGCCTTACCCAGACAATTCAACAGTCGGGCCAGATCGTCTTTCACGCGGTGGGCGACACAGGCAGCGCGGAAGGGCCGACCACGCAATCGCTGGTTGCCGATAAAATGGTTTCCGACTTCACGGAGACGAATCCTGCGGACGTGCCGTCGTTCTTTTATCATCTCGGGGATTTAGTGTATTACTTTGGTGAGGCGACGTACTATTACGACCAGTTTTACGAGCCGTACCGATTGTACCCGGCGCCGATCATCGGGATTCCCGGAAACCACGACGGCATTGTATACCCCGGCGATCCGGCGCCCAGTCTCGCTGCCTTTCTTGCGAACTTCTGCACGGCGGCGCCGGTTCCTGCGCCTGACGCCGGGGGTCTCGCGCGCACGACCATGACCCAGCCGGGTGTTTACTACACATTCGATGCACCGTTTGTGCGAATTCTGGGCGTCTACACGAACGTTCTTGAAGATCCCGGCGTCATTTCCGACCAGAGCGGAACCTATCCCACGCTCGATCAACGACAGATCACATTCCTCACCACGGCGCTCGAGCGTGTGAAGAGCGGCAACTTTACGGGCGCCGTGATCATCGCCACGCACCACCCGCCCTTCTCGGGAGGGTCGGAGCACGGCGGCAGCCCGCTGATGCTTCAGGATATCGACACTGCATGCACGGCGGCGGGGGTTTGGCCGCACGCGGTGCTTTCTGGCCACGTGCACAATTACCAGCGCTTCACGCGGGTCGTGAATAATTACCAGATTCCTTACGTGGTGGCGGGCTGCGGCGGACACGCGCCGCTGGTTAAGATGAGTTCGAATTATCGTACGCCTTATCAGGTTGACAGCACCCTGACACTTGAGAGCTACGACGATACCGATTACGGCTACCTGCGCATCGTGGTGAACGCACAGACGATGACCATCGAATTTCACCCACAACACGACGGCGGAACCACCAAGACACCGGACGATACTGTAACTGTCGCCCTTGCCAGTCACACCGTCAGCGGGTAGCGGCGCGTCAATCCGCGCCTATTCAGCTCGCCAAAGCGCTGTGGCCCGCTCTGTCTTGCGGAAAGTCTAACCCAGGGCTTAGAAGGTGCCAAGAAATTGGGAACGTGTCATCCTGAGCGCAGACTCCATGATCCTTCGGCTCACCACTGTGCATGAAAATGGCTCTTTGGAGGTAACTCCTGTATTTTCAACAAAAGCTTCCGCCATTTTCATAGCAGCGAAGGATCTCCGCAGTTGTTCGTAAATCGCTGAACCATAAGAAACGGCCGGGATCCTTCGCTTCGCTCAGGATGACAGGCATCGATTTTTTCACAAGTTCTTACGCCCTGGGCTACTCTATGCCGCCCTTGACGAGGCTCGAAAAACTGCCGCGCCTGCGAAGGATTTTCTTGACGAGCTAGCCAACGAAACGATGAAGTTGCCCTCGAGGAGGCACGCTATGTGGAGTTCTGAATTGAACAAAAGGCGCTGCCCTGATGCGGCGAGGCGGCTGGTGATGATTGCACTGTTATGTTTGCTTCCACATCCGATGCTCCGTGCGAGCGATCCCGCATCTCAAGCTGGGCGCTTTCGCGTGCCGCTCAGAACCCAGGTGCAGCCTTTCAAGGGAAGCAGCGCCTGGGAGGCGGCACGCTTCGAGTGCGATTTCTCGACCCGGGAGACCGCGATCGTCATTTGCGACATGTGGGATAACCATTGGTGCGCCGGCGCGACTCGGCGAGTCAACGAGTTGGCCCACAAAATGGAGCCGGTGCTGGAAGTGTGCCGGGCCGCCGGAATTCTGATCGTTCATGCGCCCTCGGATACGATGGATTTCTACAAGGATTATCCTCAGCGCCGCGTGTTGCAGCTCCTTACCCCCGTGACTGCTCCCGCGAGCCTGGGCTTGACCTCGCCGGCCTTGCCCATCGACGATTCCGACGGGGGTTGCGATACTCCCGGCGACAAGGAACATACAGCCTGGACGCGTGAGAACCCGCTGCTATCCATTAAGGCAAATGATGTAATCTCGGATAACGGCGGAGAGATCTATACCCTCCTGCAACACAAGGGAATTAAGAACCTCTTCGTCATGGGCGTCCACGCCAACATGTGCATCTTGAATCGCACGTTCGCGATCAAGCAGATGACGAATTGGGGGATCACGTGCGTGCTTGTCCGCGACCTCACCGATGCCATGTACAATCCTCGCTCGCGCCCCTACGTCTCGCACGCGGAAGGAACCGAACTGGTCATCGAGTATATTGAGAAGTATTGGTGCCCAACAGCGCTCAGCGGGGATCTGGTAAATGCCCTGAAGAAGTAACCTTCCTGATATCGTTCCACACCAGCCAATGCGCGTTCAGCGTTTCGGCCCCGTGACGCGTGTAAAAGGCGCGCGCCAGGGCGTTCGAAGGGTCTACATTCACACATATTCGGAACGCCTTTTGTTCAACGAACCAACCTGCCAGCAGGCGCAGCAGTTCAGAGGCTATACCTCGGCCGCGCCGCTCCGGAATGACATTGATCCACTGCAACTCGCCGTCGCAACCGTGGCGCCGGGTAAGGTGGCCGGCCACGAACGCAATGACGGAACTCTCCCCCACGGCAACATAACAACTTCGAGGCAGCAACGCGCGTTGCGGATTGTGTTCGCCCTTCAGGTAACCGGTTATGCGGTTCGTCCAAAACTCGAAGCTGCCCCATTCGCGAGCCCGGATATGAGCCATACCGGGGAAATCGGTACTTTCCGACGGTCTGTAAAGCACTGCGCTCACCTTTTGAGAACCCTAGAAGCTATTTCAAAACCGTCCGGTAGAGGAGAGATTTCTCAATGCCGCCCAGGATCCGCGGCCAGCGCCGGATCCCTCAGCCCCGCAGGGGCTGAACATGAGTAGCCGGGGGCAACGCCCCCGGAAAACGCCGCCTCTCCCCCTTCCCCCTCTCCCCGCTGGCGGGGAGAGGGGTGCCGAAGGCGGGGTGTGGGGCCGGGTTCCGGGGGTTTCGCCCCCGGCTACTCAATTTGCTCCCCTCCGGGGAGCACGGCTCTGCCGAAGTGTCGATAATCCCCGTTCCAATCGGGTGAAGGAGGTTTTGAAACACGCTCTAGCCACAAGCCGACAGCTTTATTCATAT
>CAWIUZ010000087.1:0-5784 GCA_963838915.1 uncultured Acidobacteriota bacterium | reverse complement strand
TCCACCGTGGACCGCGTTCTCCGCGCTGCCAACCCTCAATTCAACGAGGCCACCAAGGGGATGGCCGAGGCGCAGACTCGGGTGGTGCTGCGGCACTTGGCTTCGGAAATCAACCGGTCATTTTTCTGGGGCTACGGTCTGACCCAGATCGTTTTAGGCGCCGTGCTGCTCTTGCTTCTGTGGCGCGTATCGCCGCGAGATGCGCTTGGATTCGGGGTGGTTTGCTTCATGCTGGGACTGGTCCTGATCCTCACGCTCGTGCTCACTCCGATGATCGTCTCCCTGGGACGAAGCATCGATTTTGTTCCCCGCAACCCCCCTCCACCCGTTATGCCCCGCTTCTGGGCGCTGCACGGAGCTTTCACCGGCTTGGATGGCGTGAAGTTCCTGGCGGGACTCGGCCTGCTTGTTCGCTGGGTTCTGCGCGGGTAAGGCTACAGACTGAGGGAACAGGGATCAGAAAACAGATAACAGGGAATAGGTTCATTTGACGGAGGTGGGAATGCTCAGGCGACTTGCTTACACTCTTCTGCTTTGTGTCATCTTTTCCTGTATGACGACGAATTTATTCTGCCAAGACGGAGAGTTTTACCTGGTTGGCCACGCGCATATTGATCCCTCCTGGCTGTGGCCGAGGAGCGAAACCATCCACGAGGTCTGCCCGCTCACCTTTCGAAGCGTCATGCGCATCATGGACCAGCACCCCGACTTCATCTTTGGCCAGAGCGCGGCGCAGCTCTACAAGTGGATGCAGACCTACTACCCGGATGTTTTTCAGGGGATCAAGGAAAAAGTGGCGTCGGGCCAATGGGAAATCGTCGGCGGCCAGTGGGTCGAGCACAATACCAACATTCCTAATGGAGAGTCGCTGGTGCGCCAGCACCTTTACGCCAAGCGCTTTTTCAAGGACAACTTCGGCGTGGACGTCCACGTGGGCTGGCTGCCGGATGTGTTCGGCTTCAACTGGAACATGCCCCAGATTTATCATAAGTGCGGCATCGATTATTTCGTGACTCACAAGCTGAAATGGCAAGTTGAGCGCAACAATCCGCCCGTGCCTTTCCCTTATCACCTCTTCTGGTGGCAGGCCTCGGACGGCTCGCGCGTCCTGGCGTTCCACACGGTCGGCGATTACAACCAGGAGGTTATCCCCGATGAGATGCTCCAGGAGTTGGCCGAACTCAAAGCCAAGCACGGCGTGGACAAGCTGCTGATCCTTTTTGGACAAGGCGATCACGGCGGCGGCCCCATGCCGGAAATGGTTAATCGAGCCACGGAATTGATGCACATGCCCGGCTTCCCGAAGGTCCGCTTTTCCAAGGCACAGGCGTATTTCGAAACCATCAAGGCGCTGCCCGCGAGCGCCGGCTTTCCGGTCGTGAATGACGAACTCTACGTCAAAACGCATCGCGGCACTTTCACGACCGATGCCCAAGTGAAGCGCGACAACCGCCGCTGTGAAGTCGTGCTCATGGATACCGAGGAATTCTCAGCGGTGGCCAGCGAGTTCGGCCACTCTTACCCGCAGGCTGCGCTCCAGCCGATGTGGGAAAAGCTGCTCTTCGGCCAGGTTCATGACAACATCGATGGCTCGGCTGTGGGCGAGGTCTATCGAGACGCGGCGACCGATTATACGGACCTCAAAATCGAGGGCGGAACACTGCTCGACGCGGCGCTGGCGTCTATCGCGCACCGGGCCAATACGGAGGGCGAGGGCCGCGCGCTGCTGGTCTTCAACCCCTCGCCGTGGGTGAGGACGGACCTGGTTTCCTTGGATTTGCAGGAAAGCCGCGGACCCCAAAATCGGGGGTCCGCGCTACCCGGTGCATTTAAGATTGTCGATTCATCCGGGCGGCTGGTTCCCTATCAGATCGTCAATGACGACGGCGCCGACAAGGCCATCTTCTTCGCGGAGGAGGTTCCCGGCCTCGGGTTTAAAGAATACCGCATGGCTCCAAGCCCGAACAGACCTGAGTTCCAGACTGACCTTGTGGTGTCGGGGCTGAAACTGGCGAACAGCGCGATCGAAATCGAAGTCGACGAGAACACCGGCAACTTGAAATCGCTGAAGAAAAAGGGAAGCGAGTCGAGTTTTCTGCCGGATAATCTCGAGGCCAACGCGCTCGAGGTCTGGGAGGATCGCCCGCCCGACGCGCCCGGCGGCGAACCGGCCTGGAATATCTATCTTGGCGACGTTCATAAGCTGGATAAGGCGGAAAGCGTTAAGGTGGTCGAGCAGGGTCCGGTGCGGGCCGTAGTGCAAGTCAAGAAGCAGTTTGGCAAGTCGTCATTCGTGCAGGATATCGTTCTCTATAGCCATGCCGAGCGCGTGGACTTCGAATTCCTCGCCGACTGGCACGAGCATTACCGCTTTGCCAAGGTTGCTTTCCCGCTTCGTCTTTCGAGCGCCTTCGCAACCTACGAGATTCCCTTCGGTTCCATCCAGCGCTTTGACTATACCTTCAAAGAAGACCCGAATTCCCGCCTCGAGGAGCCTGCGCGCAGTTGGGAGATCGCCGACCGGACGAAGTTTGAAGTGGCGGCGCAGCGCTGGGCAGATGTGACCGACCAAAGCGGCGACCACGGCGTGGCGCTCCTCAACGATTCGAAATATGGCTTCTCATTCGAACAGAATGTGCTCCGCATGAGCCTCGTCCGTGGGCCGCGCCGCGGCTATCCAGACACGCCGGAGACGTGGTCGGACCAGTCGGATGAGCCGCTGGTGGGAATCCATCACGTGAAATACGCGCTCGTCCCCCATCGCGGCGGCTGGCAAGCTCTGGCCCCGACGCGACTGGGCGTTGCTTTCAATGCTCCGTTGCTGGTGAAATTCGAGCCGGCGCACATCGGCGAGCTTGGCAGGACGTTTTGCGCGCTCAACGTCGAGCCCTCAAACGTTGTGGTCGAGGCTGTGAAGAAAGCCGAAGACTCGAACGAGCTGATCGTGCGCCTCTATGAGACCGACGGAAAGAACGCCGAATCCGTCCTCAGTTTCAATCGCGCCCCCCAAGCCGCCCGCGAAACAGATATGCTCGAATGGGATAAGTACGTCGCGCCCAAATCGTTCGTGATCGAAGGCAAGAAAGTGAAAGTTCCGGTGGCGCCGCACGAGATAAAGACCATTCGGGTGAAGTTCTGAAGGGCAGGAGCGAGAAGTCAGGAGTCGGGAGTAAGAACCACAACCCTCTCCCTGGGGAGAGGGTGACCCGCCGCCGGCGTTTTCATCAGCCGGAGCGGGCCGGGTGAGGGGGCCCTTCGCAACGGAAGGACACGCCAAGGCGTCACTTGAGCGCGGGGAAGCCGCAATCCTTGAAAAACAGGATTGCGCGACCCGCACTTCGGTTTGGGCTTAGGGGCGGGTTCGCGGCTTAACCCAAAGGGATAAACACAACCTGATTCTGGAGCTCCCGTTCCGAGGAGCATTTGACCAGCATGACCATGTCTTCGATGATCGCGGATAGAGGGAAGCCGCTCCTGACGATGACAATCCCAGCCGTTTCCTTTGCGGCACGCAATCGCTCGTGCACAATCTTCAACATCGTCCTTCTATCATGGGTCACAATTACATAGCCGTTCTGGGTAGCCCATTCGACCAATGTGCCGTCCTGCGCCCCGGCAAGTGGTGTCTCCTGAACGATGGCAAACTCTATTCCTGGGACGTTGAGCTGCAATCCCCGAAGAATTCGTTGGTCAAGATTTTCGTCAATGAGGAACTTGAGCATCTGGAAGAGGTCTATCCGAGCTGCTTTGCGCGTCGCTCTTCCAAGCGCTTCTGGAGGATGGTGGCGCCGTGGTCGTTTCGAATCTGGCGCTCCATTTCATCACCCTGCCGCTCCCGCTCCACGAGATAGGTTTCAATCTCTTCGGTATGTTCCAAATAATAGAAGATGCTGCCGTAGACATCCCGAAGGCAGAGCGACGGGAAGCTGTGCTGGATCTGTTCAGCGGTAGCGCCCTGTTTGAAGTGATAAACGACGAGGTCAAGGAGCACCCGGGACGAACCGACTCGAATCGTTCCGTCGTCCCACACCTTAAGAGGAGCAGGCAAGGTTGTAGCTAACTCTGCCATAGCCACCATTATACATCTTCCTCCGCCTGCCGCTCCTCTTGCTCGGCAAGGTAACCTTCAATCCCTTCCACATGCTCCAAGTAATAGATGATGGCGCGATATATGTCCCCGAGGGCAAGTGATGGGCAGTGCTGCCGGATTTGCTCGGCGGTGGCGCCCTGCTTGTAATGCTGCAGAACAAGATCGACGCGCACCTCAGACGATCCCACTCGAATCGTCCCGTCGACCCAGAATTTGAGGGGCGGGGGCGGGATTCTGGCTAACGCATTCATAGCCGCCATTATACAACGGAGGGGAATTCATTCCTGTCCACTAGCGAATCTCTTTCCACCGGTCATGGAAGGATTTCTTAGCGAGGGCAGGCACGTCTCGAGCGTCGGTCCAGCGGGAGGCGGGGTAAAGCGGCACCTTTCGAATCCAACCGGAGCGAGCGAGCAGGAACTGGCCCCAGCGCGCCATTCGCCCACCCAGATTATAGACCCAGGGTCGCGAGAATGCCCAAGCCCACAAGCGCATCATGGTCTTCTCGCGCAGCAGCGCGCCCTTTGCCCGGGGAGCGGGAAGCTGTTCCTGTGCTTCACTCCGCAAGTGCAGCAGAAGGTCGGGAATATTGATCTTGACGGGACAGACTTCGCGGCAGGCGCCGCAAAGAGAAGAGGCGAACGCCAGTTCTCGTGCTTGGCCGAGGCTGGTGAATTGCGGAGTGATCAGCGCCCCGATGGGGCCGCTGTAGACCCAGCCGTAAGCATGCCCTCCAATTTTCCGATAGACCGGGCAAGTATTGAGGCAGGCGCCGCAGCGGATGCAGTAAAGCGCTTCGCGCATCTTGGGATCCGCCAGCGTCGCCACGCGCCCGTTATCCACCAGCACCACATGCATCTCGTCTGGTCCATCTTCGCCGAGACGCCTTGGGCCGCTGAGTAGAGACGTGTAGGTGGTCAGCTTCTGCCCCGTGCCGGAACGCCCCAGCATGCGCAGGAAGATACCCAGGTCCGCGAAGCGCGGGATCAGTTTCTCGATGCCCACCAGCGCCACATGCACGCGCGGCGCCGTGGTACAGAAACGGATGTTCCCTTCGTTCTCGATCAGCACCACCGTCCCGGTTTCCGCCACCAGGAAGTTGGCGCCGCTCACTCCCATTTCCGCTTTGGCAAACCGTTCGCGAAGCGCCTGGCGCGCGATTTTGGTCAAGCGCTCCGGCACTTCGGTGCGCTCGGACTGAAGGTTCTTGGCGAAGAGGTCCGACACGTCATGCCGGGTCAGATGAATCGCGGGGGCAACGATGTGAGCGGGCCGGTTGCCCTCGAGCTGGATAATAAACTCTCCCAAATCGGTTTCCACGGGATGAATTCCCTGAGCCTCGAAGGCGTGGTTCAGCTCGACTTCCTCACCCACCATCGACTTCGCCTTCACGATTTCTCGCGCCCCACATTGTTGGGCGATTTCGAGAACGATCCGGCAAGCTTCATCGGCCGTTTCGGCCCAGTGCACCTTGCCGCCGTTCCGCTTCACGTTATCGGCGAACTGTTCGAGGTAGAAATCCAGATGCTCGATCACTTCCTGCTTCAGTTCGCGAGCTCGCTCGCGCAGTAGTTCCCAGCCCGGCACTTCGCCGATCGCTTCCAAGCGGTGGGTGTAAAGACGGAGCGTGGAGGAACGATAAGCCTCCTGAAGGTGCGGGTCGGCAAGGTTCTTGTTCCCCAAGCAATACATGG
>CAWIUZ010000086.1:0-47033 GCA_963838915.1 uncultured Acidobacteriota bacterium | reverse complement strand
CCGGAGGCAATCCGCAGGCTCGCATCGGCGCGGGTTATCTTGCGGCTTCCCGGCTGTTTGACCGGCTCGGCGCAGGAATCTTGCTCTCCCAGCTCGTTACGGATTCCGGCCGCACGCCCAATCTCGTCGCCAGTTCACGGTTGGACGCCCAGGCGACCCAGCAAACTTATCAAGCCACCCGCTACGACGTGCTGCTGGCCGTGAATCAGGCCTACTTCGGTCTTCTCCGCGCGCAGGCCTTAGTCAAGGTCGCGCAACAAACCGTCGCGGCGCGTCAAATCCTGTCCGATCAGGTGACAGAGCTGGCTAAGAACAAATTGCGCTCCGACGTGGACGTTGCCTTCGCTGACGTGAATCTGTCTGAGGCCAAGCTTTTACTCCTCCGCTCCCAGGATCAGGTGCGTGCTGCATTCGCCGAGCTGACGCGCGCCTTGGGCTCCCAGACAGAAGAGAATTACAAGCTAGCTGATGAGCCGCTCCCTCCCAGTCCCGCGCTCGAACCCGACTCGCTGGTTGCCCAAGCCTTTGCCAACCGCCCGGACCTGCTGAGCCTGCAATTGCAGTACAAGTCGGCGGTACGTTTCGAACACGCGGAGCGAGACTTATCGTTCCCAACGGTCAGCATTGTGGGCACCGGGGGAGCCATTCCGGAGATGTATCAAATCTTGTCGACGCCGGTTCCGAACTACTATGAAGGCGCAGCTCTGAACGTCGAGGTGCCGATCTTCAACGGACGCCTTTTTACAGCACGGCGGGAAGCGGCCCGATACCACGCACAGGCTGACGACCAAAGGGTGCGCGATCTTCAGGAGCGGATCGCACGCGACGTGCGTGTGGCTTGGTCAAGCTCCAAAACCGCATATCAGAACATCGATGTCACAGCGGAGATGCTCCGCGAAGCCTCCCTCGCGCTGGACCTGGCGCAGGGCCGGTACAACCTCGGGCTGAGCTCGATTGTGGAATTGACCCAGGCGCAGTTGAACCTTACCCAGGCTGAGATCGAGAACTTGAACGCCAAGTACGATTACCAGAGCATCTACGCGATGCTGCAGTACACCATGGGACTATTGCGGTGAAGGCCGGCGTCAGGTTGCGGTTGCCTGATGCTGGAACTCACCGGCCCCCGCAGTCGGCCAACGCTACCGCCTACAGGGGACGGCAAGCCGTCCCCCTACTTCTCTTTGTCGAATTTCAACGCTGCAGAGTTGAGGCAATAACGCAGGTGGGTCGGGGCTGGGCCGTCATCAAATACGTGACCCAGGTGGGCATCGCATTCCTTGCACTGCACCTCGGTTCGCGCCATGCCGAACGAGAGATCGTCGTCGGTGCGAATGTTTTCTGGAGCGATCGGTGCCCAAAAGCTTGGCCATCCGGTTCCTGACTCGAATTTGGTGTCGGAACTAAAGAGCGGTTTATTGCAGCAGACGCAACGGTAGACGCCTTCTTCGTGATTGTCCCAATACTGCCCCGTGAAGGCTCGCTCTGTCCCCTTTTTTCGCGTGACCTGGAATTGCTCTGGAGTCAACGTCTGCTTCCATTCTTCGTCTGTCTTCACAACTTTTTCTGCCATCAGAGTTCCCTCTCGCTTGCCGGAGTTCGCGTATCTCAGCAGGATCGCGGGGCGGGCTCTCCCCTCAGTCCCGTGAAAAGGCCCCAAGGTCAAGAGATGGGAATAAACGGCGTTTGGTTACATGGGCTGCGGGAAAAACCTTTCCACGTGTCACTCCGACGAGCCGCAGGCGACGAGGAATCTCGCCCTGCCTTGAGAAACAAAACAGAGCTAGATTCCTCGCGGAGTTTACCCAGAGCACCCAGAGCGAGATTCCTTCACTTCGTTCAGGACAGGCTCTTCGCGGAGTTTACGCTGAGCGGCAGAGCGAGATTCTTCGCTCCGCTCAGAATGACAAGCGAAGGGCTCAGGATGACAGCGAAGGGCTCGGAATGACACGAGAACGGGTATTTCCGCAGCCTCTACAATCAGTTTGACTTGGGGTTTTGGTGCTGTGCACAGGTCAGGGGCCGGACGACCTGGTCGTCAATCTCAACGTTCTCCCCGCCCCTGAAAAGGTGCGATTAGTTTCGAGCCAATCATCCTCGGCCCGCCGAGGTTTGCGGCCCAGGATTCTCAGCCGCAATTGGCGGTGGAGCCTGAGGGTTCTCACCATCGACGGGGTAGACTAAACTCCGGTCCGGTTCCCAGGAAAGATAGACCTTGGCTCCGGGAGACGTTCGCTCGAGCGGAAGAGCGTTCGCTGCCATGGCGCCTCGCACCACCAGCCGTTCGCCGCTCGCGATCCGAACCGTCCAGCGGCGACTGCCGCCTTCGAAGATGGCCTCAACCACTTCGCCGGGCACAACGTTTACCGCCTCGCTACTCGGCCGAGGCCGCCCCAGGGTCAGTCGCATGGCCTCGGAGCGCACACCCAAGACGGCCGCGAGGCCCCGCTCTAAATCCATCGAATTCCTCGACCAGAGAGTCCATCCGGTCTCGGTCTCGAAGCGCGTGCCCTGGTCCGAGTGGCTTAGACAATGGACTGGGAAAAAGTTCTCCACACCCATGAACTCCGCCACAAACGGCGTTCGAGGCGCGCCGTAGGTCTCCTCTGCCGGTCCTACCTGCTCGAGGTGCCCATGATTAATGACGGCGATCCGGTCCGACATGACCAGCGCCTCTTGCTGGTCGTGGGTGACGAAAATGAAGGTGATCCCCAAGCGCTCGCGCAGACGCTTCAGTTCCACTTGCATCTGCTGGCGCAGTTTCTGGTCGAGTGCACCCAGGGGCTCATCCAGCAACAGCACTGCTGGCTCCAGAACCAGAGCCCTTGCCAGCGCTACGCGTTGCCGTTCGCCTCCGCTCAATTGATGCGGGTAGCGGTCCTCTTTTCCAGGGAGTTCCACCATCTCGAGGAGAGAGCGAACACGCTTGCCAATATCCTGCCGCGGCAGATTCTTCTGTTCGAGGCCGAAGGCCACGTTGCGGAACACATTCAAGTGAGGAAATAGTGCGTAGTGCTGGAAGACCGTGTTGACATTGCGGCGGTATGGAGGCAGGGGCGAAGCGTCGTGCCCATTGATTAGAATCTGCCCGCTCTGCGGCTGTTCGAATCCCGCCACGAGGCGCAGGATGGTAGTCTTGCCGCTTCCGCTGGGCCCTAAGAGCGTAAGGAACTCTCCCCTGCCTACCTCCAGGGAAAAGTCCTCAAGCGCTGTATGCTCGCCATAGCGCTTGCTAACGCCTCGTAATTCGACAATGCACTGGGGCAACTCTTCCAATTTTTAAGCTGGCTCCACCGCCTCGTGGGATTTTCAAAATCATCGTACTCGGGACGTCAAGAAATAACAAGAGTGATTTTCGTGATTTCCGATTTGTGATTTCTGATTCGTGATTTCCCGAGGTACTTGACAGCATGCGTCGGCCTGTTACTCTTTGGAAGTGAGAGGTATCGATCACAGGACGGCACAGATTCGGTGCCGGGCTTCAGCAGGAAGTTTTCCGATCGCTGAAAGCTGAGAGCTTTTATGTCCAAGAAACACAAAGAAACAGTCCAAAAGCAGTTCACTAAAACGGCCGACGCTTTTGCCAAGTTCGCGGTGCGCGATTCACTGGAAGTTCTGGCCGAAAAAGTGGAATTTGCAAAACCGCAAGCTCACGAACTCGTACTCGACGTCGCTTGTGGGCCGGGCGCGTTTGTTCTGGCAGTTGCACCGCGAGTGCGCTTCGCATTAGGCATTGACTTGACGCCTGAGATGGTTCGTCAAGCCCGCCAATTCCAGGCTGAGAAGCAGATTGCCAATGCCGTCGTTCTCCGCGGGGATGCGGACTCGCTTCCCTTTCCCGACGCCTGCTTCGATCTGGTCAGTTGCCAGCATGCCTTTCACCATATAACCAAGCCGGAGCCGGTTCTCGAGGAGATGATCCGCGTGACGAAGCCCGAAGGCAGGTTGCTGATCCTCGACCCGCTGGCTCCGGAAAGCGACGCGAAGTTTGAGCTTTATAATCAGATCGAGCGGCTTCGCGACCCTTCCCACACCTGTTCCCTCCGCCTTACCAGTTTTCTCAGCATGTTCGAGGTGCATGGCCTCGAGGTTTTCCGCCAATCGCTCCGGCGACGGCCAAGGTCCTTCAATCACTGGATGCAGCGCGCGGGACTTGTGCCAGGCAAGAAACACTACGCCGAGACTCGCAAACAGATGGAAGAATCCATGCCGGGCGATAAAGCGGGCTTCTCCGCCCGAGCCGATGGCGATGATATTCAAATCATTCACAATGAGGGAATGTTCCTGGCGAGACGGCTTCCCGCGGATAGCGCCTAAAGCCACTAACCACTTCCCCGCTTCGAGGTTCTCCCACCCCGCTTGGCAGCCGGCGTCGGGGTGCGTCGCGAGCCCGGCAGCTTGCCGATTCGCGGATCTTTGGCGAGGATGAGTTCGCAGGCGCGCAGTGCCGCCTCCTCAAATTCCGGCGCATCGGCGGGAATTACTTGCCAGCCTGTTACTTCCTTCCCCAATACTTTAATGGAGCGCATGCCCGGGAAGTCTCGTCGCAAGCTTTCATGGTGCTCCCGGGTCGTAGCGAGCCAGACCCCGTTGTCTTCGGTGCTCGTGCGCTTATCCCGCAGTACCAACACGATCTTATCTTGGACGTAGACCGCAAGACAGCCGAACAAAGGACGAGTGTAGGGCGACAACGCGGAGAGCGCATCGAGCACGAACTCAAACGGAACGGCCTTGCGAGGCTTGACGCGAAACAAGGCGTCGTCCACGGGGAGGGAGGAGGTATCACGGCGGAGCTTCGCCATCAGTCACCCCGCCACTCCAAGGCCTTCTTCTGCAACTCCAATGAAGTGAACTGGTCCCGAAATTCCGACAGTCCACCCGCCCAACTCATCCGCAGTTTCGACTGTTTGGGGCGCACCTTGGTTTCCAACAAAAACCGCGCGAATTCCTGAACCTCTTGTTGCAACTCCGGCGGTAATCCTCTAACTAACTCGTCAAGAGATTTCATCGGACTGCCTCCGCTTAGAGTGTATGACACCTCGTTGGGATTTAACACTCGCTTGTGCCATAACCGTCTATCCGCCCACTTCCTGCCGATCAAACGGCCACTCGCGCTTCATGCGAGCCCGAATGAAGTAAGCCGCGCTGCCCACGGCAAAAACCGCCACTGCGAAAAAGAGCGACCGTCTCTCCGCGGTGCCCAGCACGTAGAGCCAGCCTAGAAGCGAGATGATTCCAGGCACAGGGTAGAACCACATCCGAAAAGGCCGCTGGAGTTGGGGATTTCGAAAGCGGAGAAGGAAGAAGCCCACCGTCTGGGGCAAATACTGGATGAGTACACGCGTTGCGACCAGGCCGCCGATGACCTCATCGAGACGGCCGAGGCTGAAAATGGAAGCCACGACCCCCAGGGTGATGAGCGAGACATACGGGAATTGCCCTTTGGGATGAAGTCGCGCGAAGGCGCGGAAAAAGTTCCCGTCCATTGCCGCGGCGTAAGGGATGCGCGAATAGCCAAGGAGCAGGGAGAAAACCGAGGAGAAGGCAATCCAGAGCAGCAAACCCGCCATCACTTTCCCTGCCGCGGACCCCTGGAGCGTTTCGATGTAGACAGACGCGATAAAGCGGCTGTGAATGGCATCGCGCCATGGGATCACGCTGAGGAAGGAAGCGGTCATCAACACATACAGGGTTCCGACCGCCAGGATGGAAAACATAATAGCGCGCGGAATCACCCGCCCCGGGTCGCGAATCTCTTCCGCCAGGTAACAGACATTGTAATAACCGAAGTAGTCATAAAGGGCATAAAGCGTGGCATGGCCGAGACCGGCCCAGAAAATCCAGTGCAGGTTAAAGGCCCCGGAAGGGAAATCCGTCAGGCGAGCCGCGCTCAAGTGAGGCAGCCCGGAAAGGATGATCCAAAAGCAACCCAGAATCACCCCCACCACCAACACCACGGAGAGGTTTCCGATTGCGCCGATGCGCCGGTAAAGAAGCGCGACCAACAGCAAGGGGAACACGGCCGCAAGAATCCGAACGCCTCCTGACGAAACTCGAGGCAGCAAATAGTGAAGATAATTGGCAAAGCCGATGCTGCCGCTGGCTACTGAGAGTGGCGCGGAGAACATGATCTGCCACACCATCAGGAAGGAGAACCAACGTCCCGCGCGGCGGGCCCCATAGGCGTCGCGAAGGTAGTTGTAACTGCCGCCCGCCTTGGGCATAGCCGCGCCCAGTTCCGCCCAAACCAAGCCGTCGCAGAAAGCCAGCAGCGCTCCCACCAGCCAGCCCAACATGGCTTGGGGGCCGCCCATCGTTGCTAGAAAGAGGGGTATGGTGATGTACGGACCGATCCCCACCATGTCCGTGATGGCCAGGGAGGTGGCTTGGATCAAGCCCAGTTCGCGGCGCAAAGCCATAGGAAAGCCGTCAGTTACTGGGAGGCTGCGGATAATGGTTGTCTGTCATGCTGAGCGGAGCGAAGCATCTGCAGTATTTCTTTGAAAACAAGCAAATACAGATCCTTCGCTCCGCTCAGGATGACAGCCGGGGGCTTTTTCCGCAACCTGCTGGCTTACTGAAAGCTGATGACTGAAAAACTGGCTACTTGCCTTTCAGCTGTCGCAGCAAGTTCGCCTTGGCCTTCTGCCCGGGCGGCACAGGCTGGGCCGCAAGGCTCAGCAGGTAGACCGTTCGGGCGGCTTCCTTGAGTCTCTCCAGACAATGCTCGCAGCCGAAAGACAAATGTTCCTGGATCGCGAACGAGTCCTCTTCCAGGAGCGCTCCGAGCAGGAATAGTTCGTAAACGCTTTCTAGATGTCGGCAGTCCAAGTTCCCAACACCGCGTGCTGGCGGTGCCTCAAAAAAGTAAATGCGGCGCGCAAGCCCGCGCTGACTTTGCCCAGAGGCTCGCCAAGCTGCGCTGCAATTTCAGATTCATTATAAGCTTCGAAAACCGCAAGCTCCAGGGCGCGCCGTTGAGGTTTGGGCATTTGATCGAATGCTTTTTGCAGCAGGTCCAGGCGCGCCTCCGCCAAGGCGATATCCTCTGGCCGCGGAATCCAGGGCTGATGCGCAGCGAGGAAAAACCCGGTGTGCGGATCTCGCTTGGCGGGCCACTGCTCCCCTGGTTTTCGCTCCCCCGACCTCGAATCGATGCAACTGTTCGCGGGCTTCTCCGCCTTCCGACGAGACTGCCGGCCCGGCCTCGGGGCGGGTAGGGCCGCTCCAGCCCGCTTGGCGCGAACACGTTCCAAGCCGACCTGCCTCGCCACGAGCACCAGCCAAGCGGCAACGCTCCCCTGGGCCCGGACGAGATCGTGCGCTTCCCGCCACAGTCGTAGAAAGACCTCTTCGAGCGCGCTCTCGGCATCCCATTTCGAAGTTAACATCCTTACCAGAATGCCCAATAAACTGGGGGCGAATTGGTCGTACAGGCTCGCCAGGGCTTCTACATCACGGCCGGCCACCTGGGCCAAGAGCTCTTCCGCCCGCAATTCCGGGTCGCCCCGCGAGGGCCGGGGGAGCCCACTGTTTGGACCACTTGACATGCGTCCTCTCGAAATCGAACCACGAAATCTCAAGACCAGGACATCGTTGAAAAAAGTCCCCAAGACTAGCGGAAAAACCAGATAAACGTCATCCTGAGGAGCCGCAGGCGGTCCTGAGCGAAACGAAGGAAGGATCTCCATAGTTCGTTGAATCCACACCTACCGGGATTCTTCGCTTCGCTCAGAATGACACGTTTCGAGCATTTTCCCGAAACCTGCTAGCTAATGAGTTACCCCATCAACGCCTGCCCTTGGAATTAAAATTTGCCTTTCCATCCCTGGTTCTGGGTTTTGAGCCGCGAGGGTTTTTTATAGTCACCATAAAAAGGAACGATTGGACTGCTCACATGCTCCGGGTTGATGATCATACGTGTCCCGCCGGAGCATCGGATCTTCGTCGAGAGGACCTTGCCCCCAGGGCTTCGCGGCATGACCGCGGCGGGACCGAGTTCCTCTTCTTCAATTCGGGCCCCTGTCGAGGGGCCCGTTTTTTTTCTTCCCGAAAACAAAATTCTTCCTTACGATGCCGCTGAGCTTACGATTCTCTTTTTGGCAGCGTCCCAATTGGCAATGGTGCTGTTGAAGTAAGAGAAATTGGCCATGTGGCAGCAAAGGGCCGCGTTGTTTCCGAAAGTTGCGTCCTCGACTGAAGGCCTGCGGGTCCTTACCGACTCGAAGAAATTCCAGAGATGCTCCCGATCGTCATTGTAGCCCGGCGGCGCGTAATAGCGAATCGCTTCCTCGGTCGAGAACGAACCAGGCCTAATCTCATGCTCCTTATGCCACTCTTCAGCATAATCGGCCCGCATTTTCCTCGGCCAGCCCGGCGTGCAAGGCCCGTAGTCGGTACCGGACTGGGGCGTCAAGGTCAGTTCGCCGTTCCGAATCTCGAGCAATCCCCGCGTCCCCATGAAGCGCGTCACCTCTTCTGTCTCGGTATTCAGCGTCACTCGCAGCGTGGAGCGGAACTGCGGGTATTCGTAAACCGTGGTCAGCGAGTCGGGGACATCTCTCCCGTCGTGCCACCGGGAAAGGCCGCCCATTGCCACGGCGCGCTTAGGCGGGGCGGTGATGCCGGCAACGTGATGGATGCCGGTTAAAAGGTGCACATAGAGGTCTCCCGGAATGCCTTCTCCGTAATCCTGCCAGCAACGCCAGCGAGTAAAATGAAGGGCATTGAAGGGCTTCTTGGGGGCCGTCCCCAGCCAGGTTTCCCAATCGAGAGTTTCCGGCGAGAGATCCGTCGGCACCGTATACTCCCAAGCGCCGCAGGGGTCATTGCGCCCCATCTGGGCTTCGACCAGGCACACATCGCCGATCGCCCCCTTTTCGTAAAGTTCCTTGGCCTTGGTGTAAACGATGTCGCTGCGCCGTTGGCTGCCGATTTGCACGATTCGCTTGTTCTTCTGCTCCGCGGCAATCATTTCAAATCCATCTTCCACCGTGTGGGACATGGGCTTTTCGCAGTAAACGTCCTTGCCGGCTTCACAACAATCCACAACGATCCGCTTGTGCCAATGGTCCGGGACCGCGGCCACGATGCAGTCGATATCCTTGTTGTCAAGAAGCTCCTTGTAGTGCCGTGTCGTGGGAATGTCCTTGCCGACGATCTCTTTTGCCAACTCGCGCCGCCCGTCGTACAACTCGCAGGCGGCAATGCACTCCACGCCCGGCAGCCCAATGCTTGTCCGAAGCAGCCCCGAGCCCTGCATGCCGACGCCGATCATACCCATCCGGATTGTGTCACCGGCGGGCACAGGCCTAGGCGAGGCATAAGCCGGACCCGGCTCCAGAAGAAACGATCTGGTTGCCAGCGTTGCGCCCGCCACGCACGTCGTCGCCTGCATGAACTTACGCCTGGAAATCCGTCTCTCACTCATGGGTTAAACCTCCTGAACGATTGAATCACGGCTGTTCCCGAATTGGGCTGCAAAATATCGTGACGGACCGACCCCCTCGCCTGTCCGTCGGCTGACGGACACCCTTTTCCCCAAGGAGGCCAGGGCATAAACTCCGATTATTTCTCCCCTCGCCCTTGGGCGGAGAGGAGTCGGGGGGTTAGGGGGTCGTGTCATTTAATTCTGCAGTCCTCATTAAGACCTACGAGGTAATTCTTTTCGCACTAGCATCCCAAATGGCCGGTGTCTTGTGGAAATACGAGTAATTCGACAAGTGGCAACCGAGAGCCGTGTTGTTCCCAAACACCTCATTCTCGACCACCGGCTGGCGCGTCCTCACGGCACGGAAGAAGTTTGCCTCGTGGTCGGACATGTCGCTGTAATGGGGAGGCGTCGCAAACACCTCATCGTCCTCGGCGATCTTGAATTCTCCCGGAGCCGGCTCTGGATGTTCCGCGCGCCACTTCGCAAGGTACTCGGCACGCATTTTTGCCGGCCAGCTTCCGATCGAATAGTCCTCGGGCTGATGGCAGGAGGCTTGCGGCCGAAATGTGACCGTCGTCTCGTTGATGAGCATGGTGCCGTTCTTGCCGTAGAAGGAGAATAGCTCATTCTGGTAGTTGTTGTTGTGATTGCAGCGCAGCGCCACCTGGAAGTGCGGGTAGTCGTAGACGGTCCAGAGCAGGTCCGGAAAATCGCGTCCGTCTTTGTAATAGTAGAGCCCGCCTGTGGCGAGAGCGCGCTGGGGCGGCATATTGGTGCCGGTCACAAAATGAATACCGGAGAGCAGGTGAACGAATAAGTCTCCTGCCAGCCCGGCCCCATAATCCTTATAGCAGCGCCAACGGAAGAAACGCGTGGGGTCGAACGGCCGCTCGGGAGCGCCGTCGAGCCAGGTCTTCCAATCGATCGTCTGCTCGCTGGCGTCGGGTGGAATCGGGTAGACCCAGGCGCCGCTGTCGGTGTTTCGATCCCAAACCGCCTCGATGGTGTCCACTTCTCCTAACCTGCCGGAATCCCAAATCTCCTTCGCCTTGGCATAGAGAATCGAGCTCACGCGCTGGCTGCCGACCTGGAGAACGCGGTTGTACTTGTGCACCGCCTCGACCATCGCCAGGCCGTCTTCAGGACTGTGCGACATCGGCTTTTCACAATATACGTCCTTCCCCGCCGCCACAGCCTCTGTCACCGCCTTGCGATGCCAGTGATCGGGCGTCGCCACGATCACTGCGTCGATGTCCTTGCGATCAAGGACACGGCGGTAATCACGCGTGGTCTCAATTTCCTTTCCTCCCAAAGCTTCTTTGGCTGCGATGTGGCGGCTGTCATACAAGTCCGCTGCCATCACACATTCGATTCCGGGTACCGCTAGGCTCGCACGCAACAGGTCGCAACCTTCCGTGCCTGTCCCAATGATGCCGAATCGGACCGTGTCCGAAGGCGGTACGGGACCCGCCGATGCCCACGCCCGTTGCGGCTCCAGAAGGGTAACCTTGGCAGCTAAGCCCGCCGCCGCGCCTGCACCCAGTTGGATGAACTCACGCCGATTGAACGAGTACTTCTTCATAATAGGAAAGACCTCCTTTGACGAATGCAATTCCTGAAAGATCTTCAGCCGCATAGTCTGCCAGAAACTGCAAGAGAGTGAAAGCGTTTTAATGGAATCGGCAGCCGCAATAAGGCAGGGGCGTAGCTCGGCAGATAGGCGGGTCCTTGCACGTCATCTTCTGGACGACGCCGCTCTCAAACCCGCTCCCCATCCAGGCATCTCTGAATGATCTCTTCCAGCAAAGGCAAAGGGATAAGGAATCGGAATCCCACGCGCACGACGCCGACCCGCCCCGAGTTAATCCAGCGATAGAAGGTGGTTCGTGAGATTTTGCCGCCCGTGCGCCGGCAGAGCATGCGCCAAGCATGCGTAGGAGTGAGCATGGGCAAGGCGGAACGCGCCGGTCTGGAATTCCGCCCCAGCGAGGCCGGGCTCAAGGATCGTACGGCGTACGGTTTCATGGCTTCACATTTCCTCCGGGTAAGTTCACTGTCGAGAAACAGCCCAACGGGCGAAGTTCGTGCTGGAAAGCTCTCAGCATCGCACTTGACTGTTTCCGGCCTGTGGAGACCCGCCACCCATCCCCTTCCGAGTCGAGGCGGGGAACTGAACGACTGCCCTCAGCCCCCCGGCAGAAAGAAACAGCGGTTGGCCTCCTCCGTAGGGAGTAGCCAAGTAGTTGCGATCAAAGACGACAGGGGACCGCGCTAGGCCGATTCACCCAGCATAAATCTTACGCGTTCGGACGCCAGCCGATGCCGATCTTGCACGCGCCCATCCTCGGGCTCAGTATCCGGCAGGCCGAATCTGGCCTGGTCAAGAAGCAAGGACGATGGTTGCAGAGACTGGAAACAACCGGGTTCAGCGGCCTGGCGGCGGTGATACGCGCACTCGCCGTGTGCGCCGGGCTGAGCTGGGAAAACGCACGCCTTGTGGGAACAACGAGGTGAATAGGAATCCCGGCGCAACGTTCCTGCCTGGCCACGAAATGACGCACATGACTTGGAGGAGGGCCGGACTCCGGTCGTCGGACGACCGAACGCGCGGCGAGTTGAGGCAACTGGCGCGGGGAAAATGACACCAGGGCAGGAGGACGACAATCTTGCAGCCTTACCACAATTCTTATAGGGCATGTTATAAACTCCTAAAACGACAGGGTGAAAACTGACGGCGAAACTGCTGATCAAACAATGCAGGACAAAGCGCCATGGGGAGGGTCGAGGGCCCGAAGCTTTTTTCAATCCACCCCCTCCCGAATTGAAATGAAATGTGCTACCATCTGTTCCTAGACGGCACGGGAGGTAGGCTAAGTTTTTTGTAGCCGAGAATGGTCCTAAACAGCGTAGGCCAGTTTTCTTCAAGCCTGCGCCCCAAGGTTTCGATAAATGGGAAGCGATGCAGTTCGAAGCGGGCAGGCTAGTGTGAAGCGGGAACGAGTACTGGCAAACCCCTGGGAAGTGAAAGTGAAGCGGTGCAACAGACCCGTAGGAATTATCGCGAAGGCGCTCAGGAGGAAGGAGCAGCATGGCGATGAGTAAGCCCCTTGACCGTACACTCGCCCGCACCCCGGTGATTGCTTTGGAAACACCAGGGGAAAAGCGAGAGGGCAGGCCGGAAAGATGCACGGCTCAGACCCGCCTTGAAAAACGCCATCCGCCGCTTGAATCCCGGCCCCACATCCGGAGGGCGGAGGCTTTACCTTCGAGCGTAGCGAAGTGTGAGACGACAGCTACCCCTGGAAGGCCCAAAGATAGTAGCCTATAGTTGTACCAAAAGTCAAGTGTTTTTTTGCCAGGAGAGGAGAAAACGGTATGGAAGAAATGAATGCTGCAAAGGTAGTGAAGAAGGTCCGCCAGCGGCTAGAAGTCAGCCAGGAGGGCCTGGCGCGCCTGCTGAACGCCACCAAAGGAGCGGTGCAACACTGGGAGCGAGGCCGCAACCGGCCCGACCTGGCGCGCCTGCTGGCGCTGCGGCAACTCTGTCCTCAGGGCGTGGAACGGAAGGAACTGGAACAACTGATCAAAGAAACCCAAGCCCACGTTGCACCGCTTCCGACAGGCCAGCCTGGACCCGGCGGAAGGATCATGCCGCCGCAGCCTGGCGAAAGCCTGATTCTGCTGCGTAGAGACAACAATAAGCTGCGCAAGCAGGTGTCGAAGCTGGAAGCAAGTCTGAAACGGCGCAGTGAGCAGTTGCGCATTCTGGAAGACCTGGCGACAGAGTTGCAGCGTGATATGGCCAAGCTGCGGGCCGGCCAAGCGCCTGCCACGCCTGAGCCGCCAAGCAGCCCGGTTCCGCAGGCGACTGAGTAGCCGCAGGCGTGGACAAGCCAAACTCGAGGCGAGTGCGCCCGCGCAGCAAGCGAAGAAGTGTGTGGCGGACCAGTGAGCCCGGCGACTCCGGAGCCGACCCGGAAACTCTCCGGGCGCCTTGCCCGCACCGACACGACGAGGGGAAGTTCCTCCGACTCTCCTT
The DNA here is from genome assembly GCA_963838915.1 of uncultured Acidobacteriota bacterium. Classification (GTDB taxonomy): domain Bacteria; phylum Acidobacteriota; class Terriglobia; order UBA7540; family UBA7540; genus CAVROP01. The sequence continues at coordinate 33,564 of CAWIUZ010000086.1, read as the reverse complement.
GGCGTTCCAAGAGGCGCAGGTATGCTACTGCCTGGCCGAAAGGCCGGGCACCTGGGTGAGTGAATGAAGCTCCAGGAGGAGATCAAATGCTTGCCTGAGCGAGGCCCTATCGTGGTACGTCCCCTGCATCATACTCGATAACGCTCCATTCAGGTTGATAGCTGGCCTGCGGGCGGCGAAGTGCGACGTACAGGTGAGACTTACGCAAACGTGCGCTAGGTGAATGGCCTGGCAGGCTTGTGGACGAACCAAGATCAGGCTTATTACTACACGAACGATACATAAACTTAGTAAATAGTAATATTAGCTTACCAATACAATCAAGAGCCACGTAATGTACAAATCCCGTCACTCTCCATCGCCAGGTTTGTCATCGACCTCCGTCGTCGCCCGTTGTAGGCTCTGTTGTGGGAGCTAGTGATGAATGATGAACTTCGAAATCGGGTTGCGATGGTGACCGGCGCAGGCCGCGGTGTGGGGCGCGCCATCGCGCAGGCGCTAGCCCAGGCCGGAGCGGCAGTCGGAGTCATGGCAAGGACTGAGGCGCAAGTGGCCGAGACCGTGGGGGTCATTGGCGAGACAGGCGGGAAGGCTTTGGCCGTCATCGCCGACGTAAGTGACGCTGCCTCGGTTGAAAGTGCGGCGCGCCAGGTCGAAGGCGCCCTGGGGCCTGTAGACGTGCTCGTGAACAACGCCGCGATCATGGGGCCTCTGGGCCCCATGTGGGATGCCGACGCGGACGATTGGTGGCATTCCTTCGAAGTGAATTTGCGCGGCCCTTACCTTTGCTCGCGCGCCCTGTTGCCGGGCATGATCGCGCGCCGCCGGGGCCGAATCATCAATCTCTCGACCAGCGCTGCCACGGTGGCGGTCGCGCACATGGGCGCTTACGTGGTTGCCAAGACAGCCCTGATCCGATTCACTGAGAACCTCGCGGCGGAACTCCTCAACTCCGGCGTCAGCGTTTTCGCTATTGATCCCGGCACTGTGCGCACCGCCATGAGTCAGCACCTGCTTGAATCCGAAGCCGGGAAAACGTGGCTGCCGTGGTTCCGGAAGCTATTCGACAAAGGCCGTGATGTGCCCGCCGGGCAGGCGGCGCAACTGGTCGTGGAACTCGCCTCGGGCAAAGCCGATGCACTTTCCGGACGATTCCTCGGTGTAGCCGACGACCTCACGAAACTGCTCGAGCAGTTGGAAGAGGTCAAGCGCTCCGGCCTGTACACGCTCCGCGTGCGGAAACTGTAGGGGCGGTTCGCGAACCGCCCCTACCCTGCCTTGAACTGCTCGTCGATTTCCACCTGGTACCCGCTGGCGAGGCGATTTGTTTCGTTTGCCATGCCGACGACAGCCATCAGTTCGGCGAACATGGAATCCGTCATGCCGGCTTTGCGCGCTGCGACGGAGTGCGAGGCGATGCAGTAATTGCATTGATTGGTGACGCTGACGGCCACGTAGATCATTTCCTTAGTAAGCGCGTCCAGGGCTCCAGTCGCCATGATTTCTTTGACGCTTTGCCAGGTGCGGCGGAGCGTCGCGGGATCTCGAGCGATAGCCTTCCAGAAGTTGTTCACGCGATCCGTCTTGCGCGTGGCCATGATATCGTCGTAGACGGCCCGCACCTCCGCGCTCGCTTGGTCGTATTCAATTAGGCTCGATGTTACCATTCTGTTTCTCCATAGTTCTATTCTGCGACCCTGCCCGACTTCATAATTGCGCTGAAATAATGTAAAGTCCAGTGCGTGAGAAAGTGTGAACGAATTCAGGTTTTGTCATCCTGAGCGCAGCGAAGGATCCCTGCAGTTGGCCGCAAATCGTTGGATCATCGGAAACTGCCGAGATCCTTCGCTTCGCTCAGGATGACACCGAGTTTCATCTAGATCCGAAGGCCGCAGACCCATGTACACTCGGAATGACAGCCAGTTTAAAGCAACGGGGAGGAAAGAAAATGGACTACGAGAGATTCTTCAGCTTGACGAACCGTGTTGCCGTGGTGACGGGCGGCGGGCAAGGGATCGGGGAAGGAATTGCCGGACGATTGCACGCCGCCGGCGCGAAGGTGGCGGTTCTGGACGTTAACGAAGATGCCGCCAGTTCGGTTGCCAATTCCCTGGGCGGATTCGGCGTGCAGTGCGACGTATCCTCCGCACCTTCGGTGAAGGCTGCGATGGAACGCGTTCGGGAACGCTGGGGGCCTGTCGACATCGTAGTGAACAACGCGGGGATTACGGGCACGACTGCGCGCCTCTGGGAACTTGAGGAAGCGGATATGGACCGCGTTTATGCGGTGAATCTCAAGGGAACCTTTCTGGTGTGCCGGGCGGTGATTCCCGAAATGCTCGCCAGGCGCTACGGCCGGATTGTGAATATAGCTTCGATCGCCGGCAAGGAGGGAAACCCCACTCTCGTTCCCTACTCGAGCACCAAGGCGGGAGTGATTGCGCTCACCAAGGCTTTGGCTAAAGAGGTAGCCGGCCAAGGCGACATCACAGTGAACAGCATCGCGCCTGGAGTAGTAAGGACAAAGATCCTGGATACCATCGCGCCCGAGACCGTTCAATATATGATCAGCAAAATCCCCATGGGGCGCACAGGGAAGATCGAAGAAATCGCGGCGCTGGTCCATTTCCTTGCCTCGTCGGAAGCATCGTTCACCACCGGCCAGTGCTACGACATTTCGGGGGGAAGAGCCACCTATTGAAGATCGGGCCATTGAGCCATTGGCTCATTGAGTCATTGGGCCATTGAGTCATCGAGCCATTGAGTCATTGGGCCATTGAGTCATCGAGCCATTGAGTCAATGCGCCATTGAAGCGTTGCGCTGATGAACTGCGCTGAGTGATCCGATAACCCAACAGCCGCATGGCTCAATGACCCAATGGCTCAATGGCCCAATGACTCAATGGCTCAATGACTCAATTATTGGTAATCTTGGAAGCATATGCGTTTCGAACTTTTCGTGGCGCTGCGGTATTTGAAAGCCAAGCGCCGGCAATCGGTCATCTCCGTGGTGACCATCATCTCAATCATCGGAGTCACCGCAGGTGTCTGCGCGTTAGTTGTGGCGTTGGCGATCAACAACGGATTCCGCGAGGAACTGGAGAAAAGCCTGCTGGGCGCCACTGCCAACGTCAATCTGCTACGCTCCGAGAACGACGGCATCAGAGACTACGAAGCGTTAGCCACGCGTCTCAGCAGGCTGCCGCATGTGGTCGCCAGTGCCCCCACGCTATACGGAGAGGTTCTGGCGTCTTTTCGATCCCGTGCGTCGGGCATAGTTCTGAAAGGTATCGATCCCGGGCGCGAAGTCCACGTCGGCGACCTGCTCTTGAAACTGCGGGAAGGAAGTCTCGAAGGGCTTTCGCAGAGCTATGCGGATGCTGATCCCATCATTCTCGGCAAAGAATTGGCAAAGTCGTTGGGGGCGTTCGTGGGTGACACGATCCTCATTACCAGTCCCCAGGGATACCTCACTCCGCAGGGCATATTCCCCAAGTACCGTCACTTCCGGGTGGTAGCGGTCTTTGACTCCGGCTTCTACGACTTCGACGCCACTTGGGCCTTCACCAATCTTCCTGCGGCGCAACGCTTACTGGACTTGGCGGATATTGCCTCAGTAATTGAGTTCAAAATTGATAATATCTACCTTGCTGCGTCCGTGGCCGAAGAAATCAAGGATGCCGCAGGGAAGGGGTTTGAGACCAGTACCTGGATGGAACAGAACCATTCCCTGCTGAGCGCTTTGCGCCTCGAACGCCTGGTGACCATCCTGACCATTGGCTTGATCGTGGTGGTTGCCGCACTCAACATCTTCATTACCCTGGCCATGATGGTAATGGAGAAAAACCGGGATATTGCAGTGCTCATGTCCATGGGGGCACGGAAAATGCAAGTTTGGGCGGTTTTCACGCTTCACGGGCTGCTCATCGGGGCCTTCGGCACTTTGCTCGGGCTGATTCTCGGTTATGGCGGTTCCTGGCTGGCGGGGCGCTATAAGCTATTCCCGCTCCAGCCAGATGTCTACGCGCTGGCTTCGGTACCCTTCCACGCTCGGCCGTGGGACGGAGTTTGGATCAGCCTGGCGGCGCTCGGCATCAGCTTCTTGGCAACCCTCTACCCATCTTTATCGGCAACGGGATTGGACCCGGTAGAAATCCTCCGCTACGAATGAGGAGGCTGAGCTTTTGAGGATTGAGTCATTGAGCCAGTGAGTGATTGAGCCATTGAGTCATTGAGTCATTGGGCCATTGAGCCGCTTAGGGATGGAAAGCGCTCCAGTGTCATCCTGAGCGCAGCGAAAGATCTTCGCAGTTCCTCGTAAGCGATCGAGAACAAGGAGCCACTGCAGGGATCCTTCGCCGCGCTCAGGATGACAGTCTAGACAGGTGAGCCGTTGAGCACAGACAGGATGTCGCAATCAACCGACCCGCTTCTGCGCGCGGAAAAGCTGACCAAAGTCTATCGCTCAGGTGACGAAGAGATCGTTGTCCTGGACAAACTGGACCTGGACGTGTGCAAAGGAGAGTTGGTCGCCCTGGTGGGAGAGTCTGGAACGGGCAAAACGACGCTGCTCCATCTGCTCGCCGCTCTGGACACCCCGACGGAGGGTGCGGTATACTTCATGGGGCAGAGGTTAAGTGAGTTTGGCCACGAGGAACGTGCCGTCTATCGCAATGTGCGTATCGGTTATGTATGGCAGATGCACTACCTCTTGCCGGAATTCAGTGCGCTCGAGAATGTAGCAATGCCGCAGTTAATTGGCGGACTTGGGCTCTCACGGGCAAGGGAGCGCGCCCGGGAATTGCTAGGGGAAGTTGGATTAGCCAGTGCTGCCGGGCGACGCGTGGGTGAGCTTTCGGGGGGCGAGCAACAACGAGTTGCTTTGGCCCGTGCGTTAGCCAATCGGCCGGCCTTGCTGCTGGCCGATGAGCCAACCGGCAGCCTGGACCAGCGCACCGCGCAACGGGTAATTGAGTTGTTGGAGAGACTGCACCGGGATCACCATTTGACCTCGGTGCTAGCCACGCATAATCCGGAATTGGCCGGGCGCGCGCAACGGGTTTTGCGCCTGGCGAATGGGAAACTGCAGGACGGGTAGAGCAAGCTTGGTCTTTTGGGGCCTGCGCCTCTAATTCCAATGGTTCATGGTTCAATGACCTGCCAACCCCGGGGGGCCGGGGCGAGGGGTTACCGAGAGGGCTGATAATCTATGTTCGAACGGTACACAGAAAAGGCGCGGCGTGTGATTTTCTTCGCCCGCTATGAAGCCAGCCAATTCGGCTGCCCCTATATCGAGACGGAGCACCTGCTGCTGGGGTTGCTGCGCGAGGATAAGGCGCTGACCAACCGCTTCCTGCGCTCCCACGCCTCGATTGAATCCATCCGCAAACAGGTTGAAGGCAGAACTCCCGTGCGCGAGAAGGTCTCGACCTCCGTGGACCTGCCCTTGAGCCAGGAGTGCAAGCGGGTGCTTGCCTTCGCGGCGGAAGAAGCCGAGCGCCTTTCGCACAAACACATAGGAACGGAGCACCTGCTATTGGGTCTGCTGCGCGAGGACAAATCGTTCGCAGCGGAAATGTTACACGAACGCGGGTTGCGCCTCAACGCTCTGCGCGAGGACTTGAACCGTGCGCAGAACGAAAAAGCCTCCAGCTCACGCCCCAAGGAAGCATCCCTCCTCTCCGAATTCAGCCGCGACCTCACCCAATGCGCGATGGAGAATCAACTCGATCCGCTGATCGGCCGCGAGGCCGAACTGGAGAGGGCCGTCCAAATCCTCTGCCGCCGGACCAAAAACAATCCCGTCCTCATCGGGGAGCCAGGCGTGGGCAAGACGGCCATCGTGGAAGGGCTGGCGCAACGCATCGCGGACGGCGATGTGCCTTCCTTTCTCGCCGACAAGCGAATCCTGGCCTTAGACCTCTCTTTGATTGTCGCGGGCACAAAGTATAGGGGCCAGTTTGAGGAGCGTCTGAAGACCATCATGAAGGAATTGATGGAGTCGCAAAACGCCATCGTCTTCATCGACGAATTGCACACCCTGGTGGGAGCGGGCTCAGCGGAGGGCTCACTGGACGCCGCGAACATCCTCAAGCCGGCGCTATCGCGGGGCGAAATCCAGTGCATTGGCGCAACCACCCCGGCTGAATTCCGCAAGTCGATCGAGAAGGACCGGTCGCTCGAACGGCGCTTCCAGGCAATCAAGGTCGCCCCACCGTCAGAGGGCGAAGCCATCAAGATCCTTTTCGGCATCAAGGAGCGGTACGAGAAGTTCCACGCGGTCAGTTACACCGACGAGGCTCTCAGCTCCTCTGTTTACCACTCCAGCCGCTATATTCCCGATCGATTCCTGCCGGATAAAGCTGTGGATTTGATTGACGAGGCGGGGGCGCGGGTGAAACTCCGGCAGAGTTCCTTGCCCGAAGAGATGATCGACGTGCAGAAGAAAATCAAATTCGTGGTTCACCGTATGGAGAACGCCATCGCCAACCACGAATTCGAAAAGGCTCGCTTCTATTCGGATGAGGAGCGGAAGGAGCGCGAAAACCTCCGGCTGCTGCGCGAGAAATACAATATCGACGAAACGGCCATGGGGAGCGTGACCCGCGAGGACATTGAGGACGTGGTGTCACGCTGGACGGGTGTGCCGGTGACCTCGATTAAGGAAGAGGAGAGCTCCAAGCTCCTGAGGACGGAGGAGGAACTGCACAAGCGGATTATCAGCCAGGACCGCGCGATTTCGGCTTTGGCCAGGGCGATTCGCCGCTCCCGCGCCGGCCTGAAACCTCCGGGCCGGCCGGTGGGTTCATTCCTGTTCCTGGGTCCCACGGGAGTAGGAAAAACGGAAATGGCACGTTCGCTGGCAGCTTTTCTTTTCGGAAGCGAGCGGGCGCTGATTCGCTTCGACATGTCGGAGTTCATGGAGAAGCACTCGGTCTCCAAGCTGATCGGGTCGCCTCCAGGTTACGTAGGTTATGAGGAGGGCGGCCAATTGACGGAGCGGGTCCGGCGCGCTCCCTATTCGGTGATTCTCCTGGACGAGATCGAAAAGGCGCACCCCGATTTGTTCAATATTTTGCTTCAGGTCTTCGAGGACGGGCACCTGACCGACGGGCTGGGTAATACAGTAGATTTCAAGAATACCATCCTCATTATGACCTCGAATATCGGTGCTCGCTATTTGCAACGCCGCTCCCAACTGGGGTTCCAATCCGCAGCGGAAGGCGCCAGCGAACGTAAGGCTGAAGACATGGTGATGTCGGAAGTCAAGCGGCTGTTCAATCCTGAGTTCCTCAACCGCTTGGACGAAGTCATCGTGTTCAATGCGCTCAGTGATAACGATCTTATACAGATCCTGGAATTGCTGGTGGGGCAAATGAATCAGAATCTGGAGCACAAGAATATTTCGCTGACCCTGTCGCGTGAGGCGAGCCAGTGGATTCTGGAAAAGACTTGTGATGACCGCTCCTACGGCGCTCGTCCGCTACGGCGGGCTCTCCAGAAGTACGTTGAGGACCCGCTTTCGGAGGCATTGATCCAGGGGGACATTCACCCGCCCTCGGTTTTGGAAGTGGTGGTAGAGAATCAGGGGCTCTGTTATCGATCGATGAATGACAAGCTCGTTGCGGCCACGCCACTCGCACGTTAATTCAACCTGCCCATTGAGTCATCGAGCCATTGTGCCATTGAATCATTGAGCCACTGGGCCAGTGGATCATTGAGCCTTCGCTCTCCGCGTCGAGGCTTCAAAGGCGCGGAGGACAGTCGGCCGTCTGTTGTTCTCTGCGCCGTGGCCGCGTGAGGTTGTTGACAAATCTCATGGCACAATGGCTAAATGGCTAGATGGCTCGATGGCGCAATGACTCAACGGCTCAACGTTTTTGAGTCTTCCGGCCAACTTCCGAGGCATTCCCGGCATCGGACTCTCTGAGCCCAATCAACAAGGGGGAAGACCGTTTCTTGAAGAGAAGTTTTGCCACTCGTAAAGCATCTCAGTGTAGACCGTGGAACGCGCGAGTAGGGCTGGTGCTTGCCGCGCTGCTCTTGAGTTCTGGCCTAGCGCTTCATGCCCAGAATCCGCCGGCAAACCAGAACCCGCCCTCTTCGCCCGATACGTCGTCTTCCACGGAGAAGAAGCAGGCGCAACCCTCGCAAAGCCCGCCCGCGAATCAGAATCCGCCCGCGCCCTCGAGCTCGCCCTCTTCCGGCCAGCAAGCTCCGCCACCTTCACAGACTCCACCGGCGGCTCCTCAGCAGAAGCTTCAACTCGAGACGCCCCAGGCGGCTCCTGCTCAGCAAAAAGCTCCCGAGCTCACGACTCCAACCGCACCTGGGCAGCCGGCACAACCTGCCAGCCAGCAAATCATTCAAGATATCTTGTTCAGAGGTAACCGGCGCATTACCACCGCGGTCATGCGCGCCCGCGTATTCTCAAAGAAGGGCGACGTTTACAGCGAGGCAGCCCTCCGCCGAGACTACATGTCGCTTTGGAACACGGGCTACTTCGACGACATCCGCTTGGAAGCAACGGAGTCCCCAAAGGGCGGCATGATCATCACCTTCTTTGTGCGGGAAAAGAAGCTGGTTCGCAGCATCGACTACAAGGGATTAAGTAGCGTTCAACAATCGGATGTGCTGGACGAATTCAAAAAGGAGAAGGTTCCTCTCTCCATTCAGTCCCAATACGATCCCGTGGTCGTCCGGCGAGCGGAGGTGGTGCTTCAGGATATGCTGTCGGCGCACGGGAAAATGTTTGCTACCGTCCGGCACCGCACGCGAAACATTCCGCCCAATTCCGTCGCTCTCACATTCATCGTGGTGGAAGGTCCCAAGGTGAAGGTCGGGAACGTGCGTTTCACTGGGAATCATGTCTTCTCGGCGCACGAACTTGAGCGCTCCATGAAATACTCCCGGGCGGCTGGCGCGCCACCATGGTTTTACTGGTTCCACAAAACCTACGACAAGGAACGGATTGAGGCCGACCTCGAGAACATCCGCGATCTTTACCGGGACCACGGCTACTATTTCGCGATCGCGAAAGAGCCGGAAACAAAGATGGTGGACACCCGGATTCGCTATCCGTTCTTCTTCTACAGTTGGGGCCGGGGCAAGCGCGTGGACCTGACGATCCCGGTAGAGGAAGGGTTGCAGTATCATCTGGGCAGGTTCGTCATCCGCGGAAACAAACTCTTCACGACACAACAACTGGCGCCTATCCTGCGGATGAAAGAGGGTGATATTTTTTCACTCTCCAAAGTTCGCAAGGCGATGGAGAACTACACCAAGCTCTATGGCCAATTCGGCTACATTAATTTCACCGCCTCCCCTGACCCGGAGCCTGATAACAAGCGGCGAATCATCAACCTGGCCTTGGACTTCGAGGAAGACAAGCAATTCCTCGTTCATCGCATCGAGTTTTCCGGTAATACCAAAACGCGCGATAAAGTGATTCGACGGGAGTTGCTGCTGAGCGAAGGAGATATGTTCAACTCCCAGTGGTGGGACTTGAGCGTGTTACGCGTCAACCAATTGGGCTTCTTCGACACGGTGAAGAAAGAAGACTACGACATCACCCAGAACGCCTCGAACGGCACCGTCGACATCACCATGAAGGTCAAGGAAAAAGGCAAGAACCAGATCGGATTCTCGGGCGGTGTCAGCGGCCTAGCCGGCAACTTTGTTGGGCTCAACTATGCCACCAACAACTTCCTGGGCTTGGGCGAAACCTTAAGCATGCAAACCGAGTGGGGGACTTATCAGAAGATGTACTCGTTCGGGTTCACCGAGCCATACGTCTTCGATCGCAACATGACGCTGGGCTTTACCGTCTATCGCAGTGATTACCGGTACGACCAGCTCCGCCAACTGGCTTACGCTTACGGGGTCAATCCCACGCAACTGGCAAGTTCTGCGTATGGCCAATACTACGCGCAGAATTTCCAGCAGAATTCCTCAGGATTTACCCTCTTTACCAGCTATCCCTTGCGGCGCCACTTCGCCCGCGTCGGTTTTACCTACAGCTACTCGTACAGCAGCATGCAGGCCTTCAACGCGGCTTCCGCGTCGTTCTTCGAGGCGATCAACTTCCGCGGCTTGGCCGGTCCATCGGCGCTGAACGGCATCGTCTCCAGTTCGATCATGCCGACTTACGTCTATAACACCATCAATGACGCTTGGAATCCCACTCGGGGAAAATACCTGTCGATGACCCTGGGAATATCCGGGTTGGGGGGAAACGTCTACACCGCTACCCCGTCCCTCGAGTTCAAGTACTGGCACCCGGTCCGCAACGTTCGTTCCGAGAAACCCACAGCCTTCGGCATGCGCATCTTGGCCGCCTCGATTGAAGGGTACGGAGGCCGTGTGCCGCCGCCCTTCTCGCGCTTCTATATGGGCGGCGAGTATGACATTCGGGGTTTTGACATCCGGTCCATTAGCCCCTTGGCGTTCTTTCCCGGACTTGGGCAGGTCTGTAACCGCGACAACTACGGAAATCCCATTGTGGCTACCGGCTCCAATGGACAGAAGGGAACCACCTGCGGCTCTTACACACAATTCCCCTACTACACGCCCATCTACCCCGGCGGGGATACGGAAGTCGTCAGCAACTTCGAATACCGCGTGCCCATTATGGGCCCCGTCACCCTGGCGGCCTTTCTCGACGCGGGAAGCGCCTTTGTCCTGCGGAACAACCAACTCCAGATCGACACGACCATTTCAACCCTTTCGCAGTTGAGTACGGAGTACCCTTACTTCCAGTTGCCCACCCGACTTCATATCATCTCGAGCACCAACCTCCGTCCCCGCAGTTCAACCGGGCTCGACCTGACAGTCATCCTGCCGGTGGTCAACGCGCCGTTTCATCTTTATTATGGCTACAACTGGCTGCGTGAGGATAATGTTCTCATCACACCTCCCCAGGTCCTGCCGCCGGAGACGATGTTTCCCAATACGGCGACTTACGAAGCTGCTCGGGGCTTATTCAACCCCTTTAAGTTGCGGGAGCGCAAGGGGCGGGTGGGGTTCACGGTAGTCCGCACATTTTAGAGAAAAAATGAGTTAGAATGTGTTATTGCAATTCGTACCTTAAATGCCTTGAAGGAGATTGAATGAAGACTCGAGTTTCTACTCTTACACTTCTGTTCTTCCTGGGAACTGCCCCCGCGGCGTTGCTGGCTCAGAGTTCGGGCGCGCCAACCAAGGTTGGGCTCGTCAATATTCAGGAGGCGATTCTGAGCACGGCGGAAGGGAAGAAATCGATGGCTGACCTGCAGAAGAAGTATCAGCCTCGCCAGCAGGAGATCCAGAAGCAAAATCAGGACATCCAGGCCATCACCGACCAGTTGCAGAAGCAGGCCGCCACCCTGAGCGACGACGAACAGCGGAACCTGAACCGGCAACTGGAAGAAAAGCAAAAGCTCTTGAAACGCACGCAAGAGGATGCGCAGGCTGATTTCGGGGCCGATCGGGACGAGATGTTTCGTCGCATCGGTCAGAAGATGGTGAAAGTGATTCAGGACTTCGCGCCCAAGAATGGTTACTCTCTGGTCATCGGAAGTGACCAGGTCCCGATCTATTACGCGGCGACCGAAGTCGATTTGACGGACCAGATCGTAAAGCTCTATGACGCCGCGAACCCGGCTGACGCCGCGACTTCGGGTGGACCGGCGGCACCTGCGCCGCGATCAAGTACGCCTTCCGTCTCCAAGCCAGCGACCAAACCGAAGCCGTAGGGACCGGATCCCTCTTTGCCAGTGGCCTGCGTCCGTGTGCAGCGGCGGGTGTGGTGTGCGCAAACCCGCGGTTGCGATGGAGGATTCGTGTTGCATCCGGCGGGAGGCTCGCATAGTATAGAAAGCATAGCCCGATTAAACAGAGCCCAGCATGAAGAACCAGACGGCCAAGACTGTCGCTGACTCGTTTACAGAAACGGTGGAGATAGTTCTTCCCAACGATGCTAATCCTCTGGGTAACATCCTGGGCGGCAAGGTTATGCACCTGATTGATATCGTTGGAGCAATCTCCGCCCGCCGCCACTGCCGCTCGCTTCTGGTGACCGCCTCGGTCGATAATCTGGATTTCGTTCATCCAATCAAGGTGGGCCAACTGATCATCCTGCGAGCTTTCGTCACCCGCGCTTTTAAGACCTCTCTGGAAGTCGAGGTTAATGTTTTCTTGGAAGATGGTTTGACCGGCGAGCGCCGTCAGACGAGTTCAGCCTTCGTCACTTACGTTGCCGTCGATCGAGACGGCCGCCCAACAAAGGTTCCGCCCATAATCCCCGTTACGGCAAACGAGAAACGCCGTTTCCGGGAGGCGCTGCTGCGGCGTCGGCGCCGGCTGGCATTTGCCGCCAGTGCTCATCGCCGCTATTTCGAGCCGGAAAAGTAAGGGCAGCCCCTAGGAGCGGCCTGGGCCGCCTCGGGGCAGTTACCGGGGCAGCCTTTGTGACCGCCCTCAACCGAACGAACGGACCGGCCGCCACGGCGTGATGGTTTTAGGCCAACTCCCCACTCACGGAGACGCACATGAAAATCAAGCGGGAAAAAATCTTCTCAGGAACCCCTTGGGAGCCTAAGATCGGCTACTCGCGCGCCATCAAGGTCGGAGATATGGTCTATGTTTCCGGAACTACCGGAACCGACCCTTCCGGCAAGGTCCTTGCCCCAGGCGACATGTACGCGCAAACGGTGCAGGCGATTCGAAATATCGAGAGCGCCCTCAAACGCCTTGGCCTGGGCCTCGAATACGTGGTGCGCACCCGAATCTACGTCACCAAGATGGACCGCTGGGAAGAGGTGGCCAAGGCTCACTCAGAGTTTTTCGGCGAAATTCATCCCGCCACGACGCTAGTCGAAGTCTCCCGCTTTATCGACCCCGAGATGCTGGTGGAAATCGAAGCCGCCGCGGTCAGTTAGAAAAGGCAGGAGTCAGTCAGGATTCGGGATTCGAGATTCAGGAGTTAGTATTCAGGAATTAGGAACGAGTAGTGAAGAATCGACTCCCCTCTACCCAGGGGAGAGGGTGGCTCGCGACGGCGCTGTCATCAGCCGTCGCGAGCCGGGTGAGGGGTTACTTCCCAACCAAGATGCCTTCCATCACAGTAGGGGCGGTTCGCGAACCGCCCCTACGTCGTCTCACCAACCTCCACATTCCATCACGGACTTGCACTCGCGCACGGCATCAATTCCTGAGGGTAATGAACTTCCACCCCACGCATCGGCTTTCCGCTCGCATCGACAACCTCGCCTAACGCCGCCGGGCAGAGGCAAGAGTGCCTGCGCCACCTCCGCGGACAAGAATGTCTATGAAAACATAGGACCGCGACGATCCAACGCTACTTGCTGGACCGCGGTCCCTTCAGAATTTCGGGGATTCTGGCGAACAAGCGTGCGGCGCTTTGAACTTGCTGGTCGCCTTTGGTTTCCGCTTCCTCGCCGCTGGAAAGGCCGTAGACCAGGTTAAGAAGTTCGACCTTGATTCGGAGCTTCAGGTAATTCTGATCGCCATCCCAGAATTCCCCCGGAGTGCGGATGCCTCGCCGGGTGAGGTAGTCCTTAAAATCGCTGAGCATGGCGTCGTCCGGCTCGAAGGTTTTATTGGCACGCCCATGGAGCGTCAAGTACTCGGAAGCGTAGTCCGTGAAGGCTCCAGACTGGTTCAGGAAACTAGCCCACGGATCGAGAGGGCGGGGAGGCAGATCGATGTCGGGGGCAATACCGCCTCCCGGCGAGAGTGGCCTGCCGTCATCGGTAGCGAAGTGGCTGGAGGTCGAAGCCGGGTCGAGTTCTTTGCCCGGCGAAGCCAGGGCAGTTCCCGGAATCGGCCGTTGCAGGGATCGGCCGCTGGGGGTGAAGTATTGAGCTGTCGTCAGCGCCAGGCCGGTATCCTCGCTCAGGGAGGCTACGGATTGCACTACGCCTTTTCCGTAGGTTGGCCCCCCGGCGATCACGGCCCGGTCGTGCTCTTGAAGCGCCGCGGCGAGCACTTCGGCGGCGCTGGCCGTATCACCGTTCACCAGGACGATGACCGGCATGTCGAACCGCTTTGGGGCTGCAGACGTGCGGTAAGCCTTTTCCGGCGACGCCCTGCCGCGCATGGTCATCACCAGGGCATCGGGCTTCAGGAAGAGGCTGGCGACGCCAATCGCGGCGTCCACCACGCCGCCGTGGTTATCGCGCAAGTCGAGCACAAGGCCCTGAAGGGGCGGCGTCTCGAGCTTGCCCACGGCATCCGAGACCTCCTGCGGAGTCTTCTGCTCGAATCCGCTCAAGTGGACATACCCGATTCCGGGCGAAAGCAAAAACGACTTGTCCACGCTCGGCAAGGCCACTTCCGCTGGCTTCAGATCGTAATCCTGCGAGACGTACCTGCCTGGGTGAATGACCCCCAGGCGGACGGGATGCGAGCGGGAACGCCGCAGCAACTCAACCAGGGACTGAAAGTCGATCTGGTTGACGCGCGTACCATTGATCTCCACGATTTCATCCCCAGGACCCAGTCCCGCGCGCTCCGAGGGAGACCCTTGGGCCGTCTGCAGCACCAGTAGCTTCCCGGGCGTCACGTAAAGAATGGAACCAAAACCCAGCGCTTCGCCACGCGTTTGCTGCTTCAGCAGTTCGAATTGATCTTTGTCGAAGAAGGAACAGAAGGGATCGAGAGCGGAGAGCATGCCCCGGACGCCGCCATCCAGGACCGCGCTATCGGGATCAACGGGGTCCGCAAAGTTCTCCTGGATGGCGCCGTAGGCCTGCGTAAACTTCAGGCTCTCGACGGTGACCGCGTCCGAGGGGGGAGAGGAAGAAGAACTCTGGGCAAACGCGACAGGGACCAAGGCGGCGAGCCCCAGAAGGTTCGAGGCAACGAACTTTGTCCAGCGCTTCAACTTATCCCAGTCGGCCTCCTTGCTCAGTATAACGCAGGTGCAATCTGTCCGTCGTGAGTGTAGAATATTCCCGGCAGGTATAGCGTTTTAGACAGGAGCTTTGACCATGGAGAAAGACCAAGATGTAAGCCGCCGCGATTTTTTGAAGACGGCGGCCGCGGTGGCTGCGGCTTCCGCGCTCCCCAGCGGCGGAGCGCCCGCCATTCTGGCGAGTCCCAGCCCCAACAGTGTCGTCAACTACGCGATGATTGGCACGGGAACCGAGGGATGTACGCTACTGAAATTTCTGGCCACCATTCCCGAAGGCCGGTGCATCGCCACCTGCGACATTTACCCTCCCAATCTCAAGAAGGGTGTGGAGACAATCGGATCGAACCCGCAGACCTACGACGACTACCACAAGATGCTCGAGAGGAAGGATCTCGATGCCGTCATGGTGGTGACGCCGCTCAACCTCCACACCCAGATGGTGGTGGACGCGATGAGCGCCGGCAAGCACGTCTTCGTCGAGAAGACCATGTACTTCAAGGAGGACGAAGAAGGGCAGATTCGCAAGGCGGCCGAAGAGCATCCGAAACAAGCGCTGCAGGTCGGTCTGCAACGCCGCTCCAGTGATCTTTACCAGGTAGCTATGGAGATGGTTCACAAAGGAGCCCTGGGCAAGGTGCTGTTCGTGCGCGCCAACTGGCATCGCAACAGCAATTGGCGGCGGCCGGTGCCCGACCCCAAATTCGAGCGCCTGATCAACTGGCGAATGTACAAGGAATATTCGGGCGGGTTATTTGCCGAACTTTGCTCGCACCAGTTGGATGTGGCGAACTGGGCCTTCGGAGCGGATCCCATTTCAGTAACTGCAACGGGCGGAATCGACTACTGGAAGGACGGGCGTGAAGTCTGCGATAATATCCAGGCGATTTACGAATACCCAGGCGGCCAGAAGTTCCTGTGGAGCGGCATCCTCTTCAACGAACACTTCCAGTTCCAGGAAGAAATCATGGGCGATCGCGGCACTCTCGTGATTACGCTTGGCAAGGGACTCTTCTATCGTGAACCGGTGGTGAGAGTCTCGAATAGCGGTTTGAAGGAGAACTGGTGGGCCGGCGCGACGGTCTCGAAGGCTGCAATTCAGGAAGGCATCCCCATCTTCCCGGACCGCACCGCGAATCAGTCCACGGGCTTCGTCGACCGCGAAATGCTCTACGCCAAACGCTGGCTGGCGTCGATGGGAATCTATAAGTATGAGGAAGCCCATGACCCATGGTGGAGCGAGATGTCGAATTTCTTTGCCACCATCCGGGATGGAAAGCCGGTCATCGCTCCGCTCGAAATCGGCGTGGCCGACGCACAGGGCGTCATTTATGGTAACCGCGCTGTTGAAACCGGCCAGAAAGTGTTTTGGCCGAATAAGCAGGAGCCAGGAATCAAGAGTTAGGATTCAGGATTCAGGAGTCAGGATTCAGGAGTCAGAAGAACAACCGATGACGTGTCATCCTGAGCGGAGCGAAGGATCTCTGCAGTTGTTCGCAATTCACTGAACGGCATGAAACTGCGGGGATCCTTCGCCTCGCTCAGGATGACACGAGGCCGATTTTCTCGCACGTTCTCCGGCTGCGGTCCGCGCATCGAAGCCAATGGATTCCCGCTTTCGCGGGAATGACGAATTGGTGTTATTGACCTGACTCCTGAATCCTGACTGCTGTCCTTGTATGACCTATCTTCGCAATTCACTATTCACTATTAACCATTCACTATTTACTATCCTTCTGCTCGTCACTTGTCACTCGCCACTCGTCACTGCGTCTGAGACCCCAGTCCGCTACGAGGCCTCGCACGAAAGCATGGGCACCATCTTCACGGTAGCTGTTTACGGGCGCGACCGGACTTTCCTATCGGAAGTCGTCGAGCAGGTGTTCGAGGAAGTCGACCGGCTGGACGAGCAGATGAGCAACTACAAGCCCGAGAGCGAACTTTCCGTAATCAACCGCGAGGCTGCAAGCCATCCCGTGATCGTCGAGCCCGGGCTGTTTCACCTGCTCGAAATCTGCGTCCAGCGCAGCGAACAGACGGGCGGCGCGTTTGACATCACCGTCGGTCCGCTCATGAAGTCCTGGGGCTTTTTCCGTGGCCGGGGCCGCCTGCCCACGCCCGCTGAGATCAATCAAGTGCTCAAGCGGGTCGGGTACCGGCATCTGAAACTGGATCCCGAACGGCGCACCATCCAATTTGACGAAAGCGGAGTTGAAATCGACCTGGGCGGAATCGCCAAGGGCTACGCGGTGGATCGCGCCGTGGATATTCTCCGCTCGAACGGGATCACTTCCGCGCTGGTCTCGAGCGGTACAAGCAGCATCTACGCCCTCGGCTCGCCTCCGGGCGCGCACGGTTGGAAGATCACCCTGCGCGATCCCTATGACGCGCACAAGCCCGCGGATGTCATCCATCTTCAGAATTATTCGCTGTCAACTTCCGGGAGTTACGAAAGGTTCTTTGAGATTGAAGGCAAGAACTATTGCCATATTATGAATCCGCATACGGGTTGGCCGGTCCAGGGCGTACTCTCTGCCGCGGTGCTGGCCGCTACCGGCACCGACACCGACGGACGTTCGGCGGGATGTTTTGTGATGGGAGTCGACGGCACGCGCAAGTACCTCGCCGCGCAGCCCAATCTCGAGGTGATCTTCTATCTCCCCACTGACAAACGAAGCAAGTACAAACGCGTCCTGCTGCGCTCGAATTCCTACACCATTCCCTCTGACAGCATCGTAGAGATCGAGCACTAGCCTATTAGAACTCGCTTTGGCCGTTTCCGCCGCGGGCGGCCTCATTCCAGGCCGCGGCGGTGGGCCACTTCGGTCACGGGGATGTTTTCACCCGCGGTCTGAGGCTCCTCGAGATCCCGCAGAAGGCGTTCTCGAATTTCTGGTCGGAGTGCTATTCCCGCGTCGGGATCAGTCAGAATCTCGCGGAACTTTTCCTCGACTACCTCACCGATAAGCGCCTTCAACTCCTCGACTGAAAGGTCCTTAACCGTCTGCATAATTCGTCACTCCCTTTACATCTTACACCTGAAACTGCCCCACTCCAAAGCCCGCCTGTCCTCTGGAATGGCGTCGCCTCCAGAGGACAGGGCGGGCCGCACGCTGCTTACGCTTTGTCGAGCCTCAGATTATCCGTGAAGTTGAAGTAGGTGGCCGCCAGACGCGCGTCGGCATCAGCCTTGGCGCGGTCCAACTGGTTTGCGACTACACCTTCCAGGGTCACGTTGCCGTTCTTCACGACTATGTGAATGGGCGGCAATGCCTGATCGGCGTAATGAACGAAGAACGGATCTCTGTAGATTGCCCGCGCCACGGCCAGGCGCAAGCGATCGTCGAACTGGGAGGTCGGGAGCACCTCGAGGTTGTCATCGAGCTCAGTCACTCCCTTGATGTGCGCGAGGAAGTTGCCGATATCCGACTTCTTGAAAGGTTGAGTGACCTGGCCGCTCACCACCAAGCGGCCGTCCTGAAGCTGCAAGTTAATGTTGTCGAAAACCGTGTAAGCGTAATACGTCACGACGTCTTTCCGCGCCTGCTCTGCGATCTGGCGCGGGGTTACATCGTCGGCATGGACGGTGATGTTATCGACCACCAACACGCCATCCACCTTGCGCGCCGCGCGCTCGGCATCCATCTTGTAGCCGACGGAATCCACTGTTCCGTTAAGCGTGGCCACTCCGTTATTCACGGTGACCTGAACGTTGCCGTGCTTGAAAACCTGAGCGTGATAAAGCTTGTCCTCAATCTTCGCCGTGATCTGTGCCGACGAGTCTGTTTGTTTCTTGGCGAAGCCCACCTGGGCCGCGATGGCCAGCATCAACGCCGCATAGAGTAGTTTAGTTCCGCGCATTGGAATCCTCCTCGCCCCCCGCCTGTATCAATGCGGGTTGGGCCGCACTTTTCTGGTTCCGTGAGTTCCCTGCCCTTTTCGTCTCGCCGATCCCGAGCCCTGGCGGAACCAGCAGTCACGCATATGGACGTTGGGGGTTGATGGCAGGTTACAGGTGGCTGGCCGGGCGGTGTGGCGGCGAGTCAATCTCGCCACGTAGCAACAGGTTGTGTCTCAGTCTGATGTAGAGGCGGCTTCACGCCGACATTGGGCGAGGCAAACTCGCCGCTACGAATTCAGTCTGAGACACCACCCGGCAACGGCTGTCATCCTGAGCGCAGACTTCATGATCCTTCGGCTCACCACTGTGCATGAAAATGGCTCTTTGGAGGTAACTCCTGTATTTTCAACAAAAGCTTCCGCCATTTTCATAGCAGCGAAGGATCTCTGCAGTGAGGAACGGTTCTAAGCCAGCCAAGAACTGCAGGGATCCTTCGCTGCGCTCAGGATGACAGGCTTCCGCTACACTACTGACCCATGAGGTCGACCGCCATGGCAGCAGCTCCGTAAAGAGGCGAGTAGGCGCCCAGTTGCGCAGTGACGATTTCAGTTGAATACACGATGGTAGGCGAGGCTAGCGCTGATAAGGACTCGCGCAGCGGATCGAGCAGGACCGGCCCGGCCTGAGTCAGTCCACCACCCAGGATAATCCGGTCCGGGTTGAGTATCCGGATAACCGTCAAAAGCCCGCGAGCGAGATGCCGAGCCGCTTCGCGCATGATCTCAAGGTCTGCCGGATCGCCCTGAGAGGCTGCCTGAGCGATTTCCTTCGCCGTGATCCCCTCAGACCTTGACCGGCTCGAGTCCCCGAGGGAGGCGAGCGAATCTCCGCGGCGCCGCCTCCACTCTCTGCCCCGCTCTGCTATCGCCCATCCCGAACTAAGGCTTTCCAGGCAGCCTCGAGCTCCGCAGGAGCAGGTGTTTCCTGATTCGGAGATGGGAATATGCCCTAATTCCCCCGCGAGGCCGTCCTTGCCACGATGGATTTTCCCGCTCAAGATCACCCCAGCTCCGATGCCCGTGCTCAGCGTGACGTAAACCATCGCTTCCGTGCCCCGGCCGGCCCCATAGCGAAACTCACCAAGCGCGCCCGCGTTCGCGTCGTTGTCAATCATGCAGGGCAGACCGAGATTCGCATCGACCCATTCCGCAAAGGAAAAGTTATTCCAACCCGGTGAGTGGACCGAGGTGACCTTCTGATGTCGGAAGTCCACGGGGCCGCCGAAGCTGATTCCGCAAGCTGCCGCGCTTCGCTCCGCCTGCCCAAGAAGAGTTCGAGCGCGCTGGCGGATCTCGTCGAGCATCCACTCGCGACCGCCGGAACGCAAAGTGGCGCCTTCCGAAATCGCCAACTGGCGGCCCAACTGATCGAACAGAGCGATGCGGAAATGGGTACCGCCGATGTCGATGGCAAGGACACTATTCACGAAGTCTCTCTTGAATGGCAGGTCGTCGGGAACAACTGAAACGAACCCCCTCACCCGGCGCGCGACGGCTGACGGAAGCGCCGTCGCGCGCCACCCTCTCCCCCAAGGGGGAGAGGGTAACTTCCACTAACGGCGGGGGAACAGCTTCCATCAAGGCACTCCCCGCATGCTCCCTAACGCACGTTACCTACGGCTCATTCCCGATATCGCGGTGTGAAACGCGAGTCTTATAACCTTCCTCGGCCAGGGCGCGGCCCAGTTTTTCCGCGATGGCGACAGAGCGGTGACGCCCGCCCGTGCAGCCAATCGCAATAGTCAGGTAGCTTTTGCCTTCTTGAAGGTATTTCGGGAGAAGGTAGAAAAGCAGGTCCATTATATGTTTCATGAAGGCCCGGGTGGATGGGAAAGAATCCATGAAACGCTGCACCGCGGCGTCTTGCCCGGTTTTGCTTTTCAAGCGTGGCACAAAATTCGGATTGGGCAGAAAACGGACGTCGAATACCAGATTCGCGTCGAGCGGCAGTCCGGAACGAAATCCGAACGAAACCACGGATACCAGGATGGCCCTTGCTGCTGAGGGTCCGCCGAAGCGCGTCTGGATGAGATCTCGCAGTTCGTGCACGTTCATCCGGGTGGTATCGATCGTGACGTCGGCTAGCTGCCGCATGGGCTTCAGCAGCGTGCGTTCCAGCCGGATTCCCTCGCGCACCGGAAGGTCGCGCCCCAAGGGGTGGGGGCGGCGAGTCTCTTCAAAGCGATGGATCAAGGCCTTGTCCGAAGCTTCGAGGAAAACCAGCGATAAGTTCGAGTAGTTATTTCTGAGGTCCCGATAGACGGTAGGAAGCTGGCTCAAAGCCGCGCCTTCGCGAATGTCCACCACCACGGCCGCACGCTCTGTGCGGCTCGCCCGCTGCTGGCATCGCCCCACGAACTGCCCGATCAGATCAATGGGCAGGTTATCCACGCAGTGATAGCCGAGGTCCTCGAAGGCCTTGAGCACTGACGCCTTACCGGACCCGCTCATCCCCGTGATCAACACGAAATGTTTCCGCGGTTTGGTGGCGGCCATGAAAAATCAGAAAGCAGGCAGGTGGGCAGATGGGCAGGTAGGCAGATGGGCAATTAGGCAGGTACGCAGGCACTCCATCTTTCACCAGGCGACTCATGGATACGTCCGTTTGCTGCGCCGCTCCTCCCCGACCTGCCCATCTGCCTAACTGCCGACCTGCCCACCGCCTACCTGCCTATCTGCCCACCTGCCATTCTCTATGCTTCGGGCTCGATTAGTCCCAAGTTGCCATCGGGGCGGTGATAAATAACGTTGACGCGCTCGGTGTCGGGGTTACGAAACACCACCGCGCCGGCTTTCGACTGGTCGAGAGCGGCGATTGCTTCACCGACGCTCATGGGCTTGATCGGAACTCTCTCGGTCTGGATGCTGCGGCGTTCCTCCGGCTCGATCACGCTTGTGCCCAGAACATTCAGGACCACTGTGGTGGTCGGCTTGGGGCGGCGCTTTCGCGTCAGCTTTCTCTCCCGCAGGCGGACGGCCTGGCGTTCCAGCTTAGTCAAGGCGCCATTCAGCGAGACTCGCGGATCCCCGGATTCCTCGATGCCCACCAAAGTGTGATCGCGCACTTTCAAAGTGATTTCCGCCAGGCGGCGGTGTTTTTCCGCTGTCAGGATGACATGCATTTCGTACGCATCACCCAACAATCGAGTAATCTTTCTCACCCTCGCCTGAATGTACTGGCGCAAATCGTCGCCGACCTCCATTTGTCGACCGGTAAAGTCAATGTTCATGAGCTGACCTCCTGTGGAAAATGACAGGCGAAGAAGCTGGCAGGCTGCAGAAAGAGTCTCCGCGCGTGTCGTCCTGAGCGAGGCGAAGGATCTGCTTTGGCTTGTTTTCTGGGAGATACTGCAGATGCTTCGCTGCGCTCAGCATGACAGATTCGCTATTTCCGCAGCCTGCTATGCGGGACCAAGGTTTTCACCTTCCGAATTCGGGGTTCAAGCCTTTACCCTGCGCTGGTGGGTACTGGGAATTCGCATATCCTCGCGGTACTTGGCTACCGTCCTGCGGGTTACGCAATATCCAACTTTCTGCAACTGCTGCGTGATCTGGTCGTCGGTTAGCGGGTGCGCAACGTCCTCTTCCTCGATCATCTTCTTGACCAGCCGCTTCAGATTAATCAAGGAAGTCGCCGCACCCGAAGGTCCCTGCACGGCCTCCGAAAAGAAATAGCGCAACTCGTAAACGCCCTGCGGCGTGTAAGCATATTTGCTCGCCACGGCGCGGCTGACGGTGGAAGGGTGAACGCCCACTTCCTCGGCGACTTCTTTGATCATCATGGGACGAAGGTAGTCGATACCTCGATCCAGAAAGTCGGTTTGGCGGCGAATAATCGCCTCACAAACCCTGACGATCGTCTGTTTCCGCTGCTCGATGTTCTTGATGAGTTGAATGGCAGAGGTGAATCGTTCCTTGACGTAGTTGCGCACCTCGCGCGTCGTAGTGTCCTCTCCCAGCAGGCGCCGGTAATGGTGGCTGAGCCTCAATTGGGGCAGGCCGTCTTCGTTCATGACCACCTGGTAGGTATCTCCCGCCTTCACAAACGCCACGTCCGGCTCGATGAGCCGCGCCGCCGAGTTGTTATAGCGTTGGCCGGGCCGCGGATCGAGCTTGCGGATCAACTCCACGCAACGCTCCACGGTCTTCACCGGCCGGTCAAGGGCGCGGGCGATGTCACGATACTGCTTGTTCTGGAGCTGCTTAAGGTAGCTGGAAACGATTTGTTGGGCCAGCGTATTATCGGGGGCCAGCGTATGCAGTTGGGTCAAAAGGCATTCACGCACGTCCCGAGCCGCCACGCCGACCGGATCGAACACCTGGATCAGGCTTAGGGCTTCCTGGACGTCAGCCAAGGAGTGGTTGCCGGTTTGGGCGATCTCCTCCAGCGGCGCAGTTACGTACCCGTCTTCATTCAAATTGCCAATGATGGAGTGTCCGGCCTCGCGCACCGATTCCGAGCAGACCGAAAGGCTCAATTGCCATTCCAGGTGAGCAGCCAGGGAAGTGGGTTGGGAGAGGAAATTCTCGAAGGAGGGCCGTTCGACCACCTCGGCTTCAGGGGATCGGTATCCGGGGTCGAGGTAATCATCGAAGAACGAGCCGAAATCAATCTCTTGGAACGAATCCTGGTGGTCGCCATTTCGGGCCACGACATGATTGTCGGCGGCCGGTGGCGCGTGCTCAGCACTTTCCGTCTCTGTCCTCTTGTCGACTTCGTCGATGCTCGGGACGTCTTCCGGGACTTCTTCCAGAACAGGATTTGCCACCATCTCCCGGTTAATCATCTCCCGCAGCTCAAGCTTATTGAGCGCGAGGACGCTGACCATTTGCACCAAGCCTGGCGTCAGAATCTGCTTCTGCGCCACCTTGAGGTTCAGTCCGATTCTGGGAGCAGGGCCACCCATACGATTCTGTGATCCTTGTAATAGCGTTCCCGCATCTGCGGGTCGCTCCTTGGCGGCGTTAGGCGGCCGCTGCGCCAAACTGACCCACAACTTGTCCTGCACTAGAGACTGGCGCGATCCGGTTACATTGTCAACCGGAAACTATCACCCAAGTAAACTCTTCGCACCTCGGCGTCCTGGCCAAGTTCTTCGGGCGAGCCGGCACGGAAAATCCGCCCGTTATTAATAATATAGGCCCGATCCGTCACCTGCAAGGTGTAGGGCACGTTGTGGTCTGTCACCAGAACACCGATCCCGGTCCCTTTCAAACGCACAATAATCTTCTGTATATCTTGAACCGTGAGCGGGTCGATGCCCGAGAACGGTTCGTCCAGAAGTATGAAGGAGGGTGAAATCACCAAAGACCTGGCGATCTCCACACGCCTTCGCTCCCCTCCTGACAGCATGTACCCTTCGCTTCGCCTCACCTGCTGCAACCCTAAGTCCTCGACCAACTCTTCCAGGCGCTCGCGACGCTGGTGTGAAGTTAGCGGCAAGGTCTCAAGAACTGCCATGATGTTCTCTTCCACAGTGAGTTTCCGGAATATGGACGGCTCTTGCGGCAGGTAGCTGATCCCGTTTCTCGCCCGGACGTACATGGGATAGCCCGTAATGTCCGCTCCGTCGAGCATCACTTGACCGGAATCCGGGCTGGTAAGGCCGACGATGATATAAAAAGTCGTGGTCTTACCCGCTCCATTCGGCCCGAGCAGCCCTACCACCTCTCCCTGAGTAATCCTCAGGCTAATATTATCAACGACCTTGCGTCCCTTGTACGATTTCGTCAGCTCAACTGTAGAGAGAATCTGCATGGTCGCTCAAGGCGCGACGCGGTGCTGCGATAAAGAGGGTGTCCCATCACCTCCCTCCACAAGAAGCCTATCATCGTGGACAAAGAGTGTCAAACGTCGGCCGGTCGTGAAGCCCTTCTTATCGTCACGGATACTGGGTGGTCCCCCGATGAGAACAATTTGCCCCGTACTGGCGGAGTACTGCCCGTGCTCGGCCGTGGCTCGTCTACCCGGTTGGACAACCACGACGTGTCCCTCAGCATTGGCACGATCCACCTCAGAGTTTTGATCCGTCCCGATGCGGGAGAAATAAACATCCATCTTGTCGCCTTCCATGGTGGTCTCGCCTGTCTGGAGCTTCACGTGACCACGGTAAGTCGCTTTGCTGCCCTCGTCGAAAGCCTCCAGGGAATCGGCGCGTACAGAAAGCGGGCGCGTTTCGCGCCGGGCGGTTCCCGTGGAGGGCGGCGTTTCGGACCCAGAGGATGCCGGTTGGAGGTGGGAGGTCAACACCCGGGCGCCGGAGCTCATCCGCCTCCCCATCCGGTAAACGTCCAGGCTGGTGGATTCCACGACATCCGCTCCGCGCCAGGCACGCACGTGTCCCTCGTAATGCACGACTTGGCCGCGCCGCTCGGCCACCATGCGGTCCGCCAAGACGTTTGTTGGGTCTGCGGGTTGCCCGTTCGCTGTCTGATCCCCACTTGCGAGGTGAGTGCTCTCGACCTTGCCGTTTCCCTCCGCGGTGTCGGTGGCGAGATCAAAACGAAGGCGTTCGCATTTCGCTCGGCTCTCGGCGTCCCACAGGCGGGGATGACCTGTCAGCGTCACACCCTGCTCGGCTGCCACGTAAACGGACTGCTCCGCACTGGCGTTGCGGTCGCCGTCACGGAAGGTGTAATTCCCTGACTGGATAACCTCCTTGAGGGCGTGTGTCGCCTCGTCAAATGTGGCAAGTAATTGATCCGCGGTGCTCTCTTGGGCAACGCTGCCAGGCGGGGCGGCTTGGGGAGGCTCGAAGACAATATGGGTCGGTTTCAGGCCGCGCAGCGTTTCCAGGTTGCTGAGCGCGGTGAAAGTCATCAGGAACTGTCCGGCGGTTATGATGCGCTGCCCCGCCTTGGGATCCGATGGGTCGATTACGAGTTTGCCACTGCCGACCGTCTGGGCATCCTTCAAACTCTTGCCGTTCGGCCGAAAGCTGAACTTCAGTTCTGCCGCGGTAAGCGACTTTCTTTCCGTGGTCGCCGGTTTTGCCGCCATGCCCTGGCGCAAAGTAGGCGAGGATTCAACCACAAGTTGCACATTTTTCGAGGCATCCCCGCTTTGGAACCTTGCGGGAGCTCCGGCAAGATCCAGGTCGACCCGTTCGGCGCTCAAGTGACTTGTGCTTCCCTTATCGCGAGATAGCCCAGTCACATTGCCTTCTGCCGTCAGATGACGCAGGGCCCTTCTGGCCGGGTCGAACTCGCCCTGCGCGCGATCCGCCGAGAGTTCCGCCTGCCTCAGGGGCGACGCTTCCGAGGCTCTGACACTTCCTTGCATCTCTGCTCGAGTGACCCGATTCGCTTCGTTCAGAAACACTTTGCCACCTTCCGCGGACACTTTCTGGTCACCTTGCGTTACCCGGACGGGTCCCCAGAGGGTTATCTCCCTGTCGGGTTTCTCATATCGAAGGTGGCTGGCGGTAAGCTCCAAAGGAGGACCCGAGGCACGACCCTCGCGAGGTTGTAGTTCCATGGCCACGTCTTTTTTGAGATCCAATGAACCGTCTTTCGTGGCGTAGACCATCCCCTGAGATGATCCGGATGCTGCCCCGACACGGAAGTGCACAACTTCGTCGCTGGTTACCAGCGACTTTTCGTGTTGATAAGAGACCTTCGAAGTGTCCAGGTAGACTGTGCGGCTGCCTTTTGAGCCCGAAGCCCTGGTATTCTCCGCCTCAGAATTGAGCTCAATGTGCACAGGGCCGGAGCTGAACAAATCGCCATTCTGACTGTTGTACTGGCATTGTTGTGTGCGCAGGAGGTCGCGACGATTGCCCGTTTTGCCGAACAACTCCACCAACACGTCCTCCAGGACTGTCTGTCCCCCCTGTTTGAAGGACACCGTCCTCGCCGCATGAATCGTGTATACGCGCCGGTTACCGTCCGAGTGGGTGACGGTATATCCGGAGAGCTGTTGGTGAATGTCGACGGGGACATTCTGCGGCAGAACGACCGGTTTTTCTTTGTGGCGGGTTCGAAGCCAGTAGGTCCCGGTCACCGCCGCAGCGGTGATGGTAAGGGCGCCGGCCACGAGCCAGGTCATCAAATCTCTATGCCGGGTTGCGCGTTGTCCGGGGCCGTTCATTCGCCGATTTCACTCACCACCAATTGTAGCGTCGTCACGTCCTGAAACACATTCTGATCCAAGGTGAAAGCCAGGTCGAGCGTTTGCCCCGCAACCAGCGCGGCGGCCCGTTCCGCCATTCCCCACCCAATGGCGTCAAAAGATCTCGGCCCGCGCGCCACCCGTAATTTTAGATGCTTCTCTTGCAGGATTCGAGGTCCGAACACCAACCGCAGCTCGCGCGTCGCCAGGACAGGCGTGGGATTGCCGCAACCGAAGGGCGCCAGCGTCTCGAGAGCCTCGTAGAGAGTCCAATCGATTTCGTGCCCGCTCACCTCTGCATCCACGCGCAGGGTTGGCTCGAGATCGGCCGGCCGCAGCACCTCTCGAGCATATTGCTCGAAACGCGTTTCGAGCTCGGCGATCCTATCCGCGGGCAAGGCGAAACCCGCCGCCCGGGCATGGCCGCCATAACGCACAAACAGTTCCTGCATAGCGGTCAGTGCATCGAGAAGGTGAAAGGCTCGTATCGATCTCCCGGAGCCGACCCCCAACCCGTCCTTTACACTGAGCACCAACGCCGGGCGGTGGTATCGCTCCACCGCGCGCTGCGCCACAATCCCGATGACCCCCCGGTGCCATTCATCGCCCGCCAATACCAGGGAGTAGCGATCCCGCTTCTCAGGGTGGCGATCCATAACCTCCGCAATCTCGCGCAGAATCCCCTCTTCAGTTCGCTGCCGGTCGCGGTTGAACCCATCCAGGCGCCGGGCTATCTCCCGCGCCTTCTCCAGGTCCGGGCAAGTGAAGAGGTCAATGACCGCTCGTGCATCCTCCATGCAACCTGCCGCGTTCAGGCGTGGCGCCAGGCGGAATGCCAGGTCCCCGGCCGAAATGCTGCAGCGGTCGAGCCCGGAAACCTCGAGCAACGCTTGCAAACCGGCCTGCGAGGGTTGGCGGAGAGCTTCCAACCCAAGACGCGCAATCACCCGATTCTCGCCAAGCAAAGGGACGACGTCGGCAATAGTCCCGATCGCCACAACTTTCAGGTAAGACTGGAGAAGCCGTCCGGAGAGCCTCTCGCCCAAAAGCGCTTGCACCAGCTTGAACGCGACGCCCACGCCGGCCAGGATCTTCTCGGGGTAGCCGGAGTCCACCCTTTGCGGGTTCAGGATGGCACAGGCAGGAGGGAGGTGCTCGTCCGGCAGATGATGATCCGTGACAATACAGTCCAGACCTAGATCACGCGCCCGAATAAGCGCTGCGTGTTCGCGGATACCCGTGTCTACACTGACTACGACTCGGACACCTTTGGCCGCAGCCTCCTCAAGGACTGCCGGGCGCATTCCATACCCATCGCTCATGCGATGCGGGACGTATGCCTCAACGTCCCCTCCGAGTCTCCGCAGCGCGGCCAGCAGGATGACCACGGCCATGGTTCCATCCACGTCGTAGTCGCCATAAATCAAGATTTTCTCTTTCTGAGCCAGAGCACGGCGCAGGCGCTCTACGGCGGTTTTCATGTCGGCCAGCAGGAAGGGATTGTGAAGCTGATCGAGCCCAGGATTGAGGAATCGCCGAGCCGACTCCGGATCGCTGACTCCTCGCAGGATCAGGAGCCGGGCGATAATCCCCGGGACGTTCAAGTCGCGGCTCAAGCTTGCGACCGCGTCTCCATCCACCTCACAGATTTGCCAACGCATATGGGGAAGTCATCGTGACAGAAGACGGCGAGGGTTGCAAGCGTACACTCGCAGTCCCCAATCCGTCGATAAGGCGCCGCGGCCGGACGGGGTGCAGGAGCGGTTCGCGAACCGACCGTACTAGCCGACAATATGTCGTTGTTAGTCCTCCGTTTCCGCGGCGGAGCTTCGGTTCGTTTTGCGCAAGTCGCGCGGTTTTTGCTCCTTTTAGCGTCCGATATGTGCCAATTTTCGCCCAAAACGCGCCCAATTTGCAGCATTCAAAAAAGCGATTTTCCTTTGTTTTCAAGTACTTCTTAGCTTCGTTCCCACTATTTTCCATTTTTTGGATTTCCCGGGTTCCCCTCGCGCTGGAACATTCACGCCTTACCACGCGCCACATCGCCCCCTGGGCCTCGCCTACGACAATATGTCCACATCATGACCACAATTATAGGCTATCAAGCCAGCCTCGACTTGTCAAGCAGAAAATGCAAACGGAAACGACAGGCTGGCGCAGACCCCAGACGTTTGGGGTCTGCGATGTCCCGAAGGGACACCGAATTGCCTTCCCTCGTGGTAGCGTCGCCGCTATACTGTGCGGCGATATGCCGATCTACCATCGCACTTACAGTCCGGGCGAACTGCAGTTCATCACTAGCAGTACTTACCGCCGCGCGCAGATCTTTCGCTCTCCCCGCTTCTGTCAGTGCTTCGTCGAGCGCCTCGAGGAAGTCCGGCAGAAGATGCACTGCCTGCTCATTGGCTGGGTCCTGATGCCGGAGCACTTCCATTTGCTGCTCGAACCCCAGCCCGCCGAATCTACTCCCGTGGTCATCAAAGAACTCAAAGAGGAAACGGCCAGACGCATCCTCAAGACGCTTCGTGAAAACCAGCAGTATTCATGGTGCCAGAAAATGCTGGCTCGCCTGCGCTTGCCGCCCACGGTCCATGACGAGTCGCACTTCCGGCTCTGGAACCGGCGCTTTCACCCCTTCGATGTGTACAGTGAAGCAAAGTGCCGGGAGAAATTGAACTACATGCATAACAACCCGGTGAAGCGCGGGCTGGTGAGTTCGCCCGGAGACTGGCCGTGGTCAAGCTGGAGGTTTTATTTCCTGCAAGACGCATCCGTTCTGCGCATGGATCGGCTGGATTGAGCCTTACTAAGCAACGTGTCCCTTCGGGACATCGCAGACCTCAAGAGTCGGAGGTCTGCGCCAGCCGGCCGCACCCGTCAAACCATAAATAGCCGAGCAAGCAGGCGCTTGCTATGTTACCAAGCGATCCAGGCCGGGTAGGCGTTTAGAAAGCAGGACTTGTCGGCAGGCGGGTGCAAGGCCATTGCAAGGTGAGGCCTCAAGTATTGGCCACCACCTAAAATGCGTGCTGTACAATTCCGCAAAGCCGCGATACTCTCTCGCGCATGGCATTGACTCAATCGGAGTTGCGCACTCGCGCCGAACGCTTTTCACGCGAATGGGCCGACGCTAGCCGCGAAGCAGCGGACGCCCAGTCGTTCTGGAACGACTTCTTTCAAGTCTTTGACGTCTCTCGGCGTCGGGTCGCCACTTTCGAAGAGCCAGTCCGAATGCTTGGGAATCGGCGCGGTTCCATAGACCTGTTTTGGCCGGGAGTTCTCATTGTTGAACACAAGTCAGAAGGCGAGAACCTCGATCGAGCTTACGCACAAGCTATCGATTATTTCCCGGGAATTGAAGAAGATAAACTGCCGCGTTACGTCCTCGTCTCTGACTTTAAGCGATTCCGCTTACATGACTTGGAAACCGACCAACCCCACGATTTCCTATTGCGGCATCTCTCGCAACGACTTCAACTATTCGGCTTTATTACAGGATATCAGCGACGTGCTTTCCCAGAAGGCGATCCCGCCAACGTACGCGCCGCTAATAAGATAGGGGCACTTCACGACCGTCTTTACGATTCAGGTTTTCGCGGTCACGATTTGGAGATTTTTCTGGTGCGGATCGTCTATTGCTTGTTCGCGGACGATACTGGAATCTTCCGAAACCGCGACCAATTCCATTTTCAAATAGTTGAGCGGTCCAGACCGGATGGTTCTGACCTGGGAGCGTTACTTTCTTATCTGTTCCAAATACTGAACACCCCACAGGACGAGCGACCCGCGAACTTGGACGAGGAACTTCAAGGTTTTCCACACGTAAACGGGGGGTTGTTTCGAGAGGGCTTGCCCATACCTACTTTCGATCAAGAAAGCCGCAACCTTCTGTTGGCGTGCCTCGAATTTGATTGGAGCAAAGTTTCCCCGGCCGTATTCGGTTCTATGTTCCAAGCCGTAATGAGTCGTGATCCCGTTAAACGACATGCACTCGGTGCGCACTATACGTCAGAAAAAAACATTCTGAAGGTGCTGCATGGACTATTTCTAGATTCGTTACATGAGGAGTTCGAAAGAATCCGGCACGACTTGAGAGCACTTCGCACTTTTAGTGACAAACTGGCAACTATCAAGCTTTTCGACCCGGCCTGCGGCTGTGGCAATTTTTTGGTTATCGCCTATCGCGAGCTTCGCAGACTTGAGCTCAAAGCGATTCAAAGAACAACGGAACTTGACCCCCAAGGGGTGTCGGACCTGACGATCCTCTGTAAAGTAGATGTCAATCAATTGACGGGGATCGAGATCGAGGAAAACCCGGCGGCGATTGCAGAGGTCGCTACATGGATAACCGACCATCAAATGAACCAGGAGGTAAGCGATACGTTTGGACGGTCGCTTTCCCGACTCCCATTGACTAGATCAGCGCGTATTCTCCGGTGTAATGCCTTAGAACTTGATTGGCGCACCCTATTCGCACCTGAAGACATTTCGACGGGTCGATTGTTTATCTTTGGGAACCCCCCGTTCGTTGCTAAAGCAAACCGAAACGCATCGCAGAATCGTGACCAACAGCGAGTGTGGGCACAGATTCGTGGCGCGGGGGTATTGGATTACGTAACCTGTTGGTTTGTGAAAGCGGCGCAGATGATGGAGGGTTCTCGAGTCCGAGTCGCATTTGTCGCAACTAACTCAATCACCCAAGGCGAACAAATAGGCGTACTCTGGACGCATTTACGTTCGCAAAGGACGCAAATTTTCTTCCCCCATCGAACGTTCAAGTGGCAAAACGAAGCACCGCATCAAGCGGCTGTATTCTGCGTTATCATCGGCTTTTCAACGCAGGACGTCCAGCCCAAGCGAATCTTCGAATACGAAACTCCCGACAGTGATGCCCTTGAACGACGTGTGACCCGAATCGGCCCCTACCTAATCGATGCCGACGAAAGTCTCGTGATAACTTCTAGAACCCGGCCCCTCTGCACCGTGCCTGAGATTCGGTTCGGTAGTATGCCGAACGACGGCGGCGCTTTATTATTCGCCGCGGGAGAGCGCGACACTTTCCTCGCTGTTGAACCAGGAGCGCGAGACTTATTCAAGCAGATTTACGGGTCCGTAGAATTCATCAACGGCATTCGACGATATTGCCTGTGGCTAAAAGGTGTTAGTCCTGCCAACCTAAGACACCTGCCCCACGTGCGACAACGGCTCGAAGATGTGAGAACGTCATCGCCTAAACAGCGAGCGGCCACAAACGCAGCAGCTAGCTAATATTACTATGTTATGTAGCTCTTGCAATTCTCCTTCGTATGACTTAGCATGGGCGCATGAAACCCATCGTCTGGAACGCCAAGCTTTGGAAAGAAAGCGTGACGCAATTCCTGGAGTTTCTGAATCCGCTGATTGCCGGACTCGGCCGAAGTGAACGGCGCGTGGCGGCCACCCGTTACGTGGAGGGCCTGCTGATGCCCGGTCAACGCAAATCGATCATCCCCATGGCGGAGCGGCTGGGCGTGGACTCGCAAAGTCTGCAACAGTTTGTTACCGACAGCCCCTGGAAGGAGGAAGAGTTGTGGCGGGCGATCCGGCAGGAAATCATTCCGCACTTGGAGCCGCTGGAGGCTTGGGTGGTGGATGAAACCGGTTGGGTCAAGCAGGGTTCGCACTCGGCGGGAGTTGGGCATCAATATTGTGGGGCGGCTGGCAAGCAGGCCAACTGTCAAGTGAGCGTGGAAGTGGTGGTGAGCGACGGGTGGATCGCCGCGCCGGTGGGCGGGCGGCTGTATCTGCCCGAGCGTTGGACCGCCGACCGGGAACGCTGCCAGGCCGCCGGCGTCCCGGAGGAAGTGACGTTTGCCACCAAGCCGGAGCTGGCGCTGGAGATCCTGCGCCAAGCGCGGCGCGACGGAGTTCCCCCGGCCCCCGTCTTGGGGGATAGCGCCTACGGCAACAACGCGGAATTTCGCGCCGGGGTGCGCGACCTGGAGCTGGAGTTTTTTCTGCAAGTCGACGGGCAGGCGCTCAAGGGATGGGACCGCGAGGTACGGACCGAGGTCAAGCGGGTTCGCCGTTATGTCTGTGAGGGGGAGCCTCCCGCCGCGACCCTGGCGGAGTTGACCGACCGGATCCCGGAGAACGAATGGAAGAAGTGCTCTTGGGTGACGGCGGGCGGACAAACCCGGCGCACGCGTCTGGCTTGGCGCGAGGTTTTTCTGCAACACGACTTGCGCCACGCGGGGGGCGAACTGGAAAAAGTCTGGCTGGTGGTGGACTGGCCGACGGGGGATCCTGAACCCTATCACTATTATTTGGCCCATCTCCACCGTCCCCCCGCCAAAGCCCGCTGCTTGAAACTGAGCCGTTCCCGCTGGCACATCGAACAATACTTTCAGCGCTCCAAGGATGACTTGGGGTTGGACCATTTCGAAGGCCGCTCTTGGAGAGGCTTTCATCATCATCTGGTACTTTCCGCCGTGGCTTATCTCTTTATCCTGACCGTCTACTTACGGCGTAAAAAAAACTTTTGGTGCGACGTGGGAACAGATTCTCCACACGATCCAGCCTTGGCTGGTGAGATGGAGCGGACTCTGTCCCTTCTGCGGAACGAAGTTCAATCGAGTCTTTGAGGACACTACTTAACATAGTA
>CAWIUZ010000085.1:0-5006 GCA_963838915.1 uncultured Acidobacteriota bacterium | reverse complement strand
GCTTTCGTCAACGACATCCTGGGGCGCATCAAGTACGAACCGCTGCGCGAGCGGCTCAGCGAGGGTTTATTCGCTCGCCTGGCGAGCGGCCAGCGAGCCGTCGCCGCCGGCGGCGCCCAGAAAGCATGAAAGCGGCTCCCCTCCTTTGTTAAGGAGGGGACCGGGGTGGTTGACAGACATGCGGCCACCACCCCCAACCCCTCCTCCGGAGGAGGGGAACCGTCTGCAAAGCCGAGGAGGCATGATGGCCACCACGCACCAGACAATCCAAGCGCCGGCACGCACAGTACCTGCGCCGGCCTTCGATGTGAAGCGGATCCGGGAGGATTTCCCGATCCTGAAGCAGAAGGTCCATGACAAGCCTCTGGTGTATCTCGACAATGCTGCCACCAGCCAGAAGCCGCAAAAAGTCATCGACGCGATTGTCCGCTTTTACACCGAGGACTGCGCCAACGTTCATCGCGGCGTTCACCTGCTGAGCGAACGCGCCACGTACGTTTATGAAAACACACGGAGGAAGGTTCAGAAATTCCTCAATGCTTCCGACCAGCGCGAGATCGTTTACGTGCGCGGGACGACCGAAGCCATCAACCTGGTGGCGCAGACGTTTGGAAAGCGTAACGTGCAGGCCGGCGACGAAGTGCTGATCACCGGTCTCGAGCATCACTCGAACATTGTGCCCTGGCAGATGCTGTGCGAGGAGAAAGGCGCCAGGCTGCGGGTGGGGCCGATCAACGACCGGGGCGAGTTGATTCTCGAGGAATTCGAGAAGCTCTTGAACGACCGCACCCGCCTGGTGGCTGTGGCCCACATTTCCAACGCCCTCGGCACCATCAATCCGGTGCGCCAGATCGTCGAGATGGCGCACGCGAGGGGCGTTCCAGTCCTCGTGGATGGCGCGCAAGCCGCGCCGCACTTGAAGATTGACGTTCAGGAACTCGACTGCGATTTTTACACCTTTTCGGGCCACAAGGTTTTTGGGCCGACGGGAATCGGCGTTCTCTATGGCAAGTTCGCGCTTCTGGAGGCCATGCCTCCTTATCAGGGCGGCGGCGACATGATCAGCTACGTGTCTTTTGAGAAGACCCTTTATAACGCCGTTCCCTACAAGTTCGAAGCGGGAACGCCCGATATCGCCGAGGTCTACGGCCTGGAGGCCGCCCTTAAATACGTCAATCACGTGGGCATCGCAAACATCGCATCCTACGAGCACGCGCTCCTCTCTTACGCCACGGAAGCCATCCAACAGATCCCCGGAGTGCGGATCATCGGCACGGCGCGCGAGAAGGCCGGAGTCATCTCATTCGTTTTGGAAGGTGTACACGCGCACGACGTTGGGACTATACTGGACCACGAAGGAATTGCGGTCCGCACCGGCCACCACTGCGCTCAACCGGTCATGGACCGCTTTGGCGTGCCTGCCACGGTGCGCGCTTCGCTGGCATTTTATAATACCAAACAGGAGATCAATTCCCTGGCCGCAGGCATCCAAAGAGTGAAGGCAGTACTTGGATAGGCGGTCCCATTCGGGGGCGGCAAGATCGGTGGGCAGTAAATGCCCGAAGGGCATTAAGATCATTAGCCGTAGATGGAACCTACGGTCTATTGGCCAGCGCCGCTGCATTTCTGGCGACCCCGAAGGGGTCGAATGGTCGAATGTGCGCTCGTTCAACCCCTTCGGGGTTGGCTAACTCTCGGCCCGCACGCTTTCCGTAGGTTTCACCTACGGCTAATGATCTTGGGTCCCTTCGGGACCCGGCGGGAGTGCTTAAGTCAGCGCTCCCCCTGAGCCCTTGCTCTTGACTCTCGACTCTAGACTCTGGACTTGTTTATGGCAGACCTCGAAGGCCTTTATCAGGAAGTTATTCTCGACCACAGCAGGCGGCCGCGCAATTGTCATTCTATGAAAGACGCCGACCGGCACGCCGACGGTTACAATCCCCTTTGCGGCGACCGGTTCACAGTCTATTTGAAACTCCAGGACGACCGGATTGCAGACATCAGCTTTGAAGGCACCGGTTGCGCCATCTCGACGGCTTCGGCTTCGATCTTAACGGAGATACTGAAGGGTAAAACTCGCGCCCAGGCGGAGGCGTTGTTCGATACCTTTCACAACCTGGTCACCGGAAAAACCCATGCGGAGGGTGAGACTCCGGCGCTCGGGAAGCTTGCAGCTTTCTCCGGAGTTTGCGAGTTTCCCGTCCGCGTCAAGTGCGCCACACTGGTTTGGCACACGCTCCGCAGCGCCCTGAACGGCGAAAAGAAACCGGCCACCACGGAGTGACCTGAACCATGGATGAAGAGACTCCTCTCACGATCTCGCAGGCCATTGCCCTTCAGGACAAGATGATTGAGGCGTTGCGCACCTGCTACGATCCTGAGATTCCGGTGAATATCTACGACCTGGGCCTGATTTACGAGGCCAAGGTCGACACTTCCGGCCATGCGATTGTGAAGATGACGCTGACCGCTCCGGGCTGCCCTGCGGCGGGCTCGCTGCCGGGTGAGGTGGAAGACAAGATCACCGTCCTTCCCGGCGTCCAGAGCGTCAAAGTTGACGTGGTGTGGGAACCGCCCTGGGACAAAGATATGATGTCGGAAGCCGCCAAGCTGCAACTGGGGTTCTTCTGAACGGGTAGCGCAGAGGTATCCGTCAGCCGACGGATTCCTCTGCGGCTTTTCTTGTGCGCACCGAGCCGTCGCGTCCGCGGGCGTAATATCCCAACGCGGGCCGCAGAGGAGGGCAAAAGGCGCCCACCTCTGCGCTACCGAGTCCAAGGCTCGACCATGAAACTGTCTTTCCAGGAAGAATACGGCTTGCGCTGCCTGATGCGTGTGGCCACGCTCGCCGACGCCGGCTATTTAACCATCAATGAAATCAGCGAAGACGAAGGGCTGTCGGCTTCCTACGTTGCCAAGCTGATGCGGATCCTGCGCCAGAACGGCTTCGTGCGAAGCGTTCGAGGACAAGTGGGAGGGTACGCGCTGGCCCGCCCGGCTGGGAAAATAATCGTGGGCGAGGTCCTGGCCGCACTCGGTGGGAGATTGTTTGACCCGCGCTTCTGCATCGAACACTCGGGCCTGGAAGTGTCGTGCAAGAAACTGAGAGAGTGTTCCATCCGAACCCTCTGGCGCACCTTGCAAGTGCTGGTCGATCAGGTTCTGGGCAAGGTGACACTGGCCGACCTTGTCGAAAACAGCGAGTCGGAAATGGCTTCGCATGTCAGTACGCTGGTGCAACTGGGGACGGTGTTGGAAAATAGAAAATAGAAACTGGAAAACAGAAACTGGTGTCTGTCCCAGAACTTCGTTGAATCTGTCAGCCCGTCAGCCGACGGGCGCAAGCGAGTAGTCCGTCAACCGACGGATTGTGAGGCCCTCCCTCACCCCGCCTGCGGCACCCCCCTCCCGCTCAAGCGGGAGAGGGGTGCCGCAGGCGGGGTGAGGGCCGTCCAACCCAGGGCTCACGCCCTGGGCTACTTTATGGCGCCCCTGCGGGGCTGCTGACGCGTGGCCGAACCGTCTCGACTTATGTTGCGAATTATTGAGACGCGACACTGGAGGATGAAAGCGGAAAATGTGAAAGCGGAAATTTGAGATTCGCGCATCGCTACCTGATCTTCCAACATTCGTTTTCCATTTTCCAGTTTCTATTTTCCAGTTTTCGCTCTCCAGTTTCCATTTTCCATTTTGGCAATTTCAAATCTCAAATTTCAAATTCTGAGTCTCCACCGCCGATGAACACACTCCCCCTCTCCTCCCCTCTCGCCGATTATCACCGCTCCCAAGGCGCCACACTGGGCGAATATCATGGCGCCCTCGTTCCTTCGCATTTCACTGAGCCAGTTGCGGAGCACAAGGCGGTGCGCGAAGCTTCCGGCCTGTTTGATTTTTCCTTTCGCAGCAGGTTCGCCATGAAAGGCCGTGACCATGCCAAGTTCCTGCACCGCATGGTTTCGAATGACATCAAGCGGCTGACTCCCGGCCAGGGCACGTACGCGACGCTGCTGACCCCGCAAGGGCACATTCGAGTGGACATGCGTCTTTACTGCGCCGAAGACCGGTTCTTCGTCGACACCGACGCCGACCTGCGCGACAAGGCGCTCGAAGGCCTGAAGCGGTACGTGATTGCCGACCAGGTAGAATTCGAGCCTTTGGACGTTTATGCTCTCGCCTTTCAAGGGCCACGCGCGCGCCCATTGCTTGAGAAAACCCTGCACATCACGCTTCCTGCAATGCAGGAGTACGACCATTTCGGCGCCAACTACGCCGGCTTCATCGTTCATGTGGTGTGCGCGAGCGCTACGG
This sequence comes from uncultured Acidobacteriota bacterium, assembly GCA_963838915.1. Taxonomy (GTDB): domain Bacteria; phylum Acidobacteriota; class Terriglobia; order UBA7540; family UBA7540; genus CAVROP01. Next base: position 698 of record CAWIUZ010000085.1, on the reverse strand, counting down.
GCGAGGAAGGGTACGAAGTCTGGACGGGGGCGAAGGGATTGCCGGCGATCTGGGGCGCCGCCTGCGGACAGGCGCCGACTTACGGGATGCTCCCTTGCGGGACACAAGCGCTCGAGTCGCTGCGAATCGAAGCGGGAATCCCGCGCTACGGCCAGGAACTGGGCGAGGATATCATCCCCAACGAAGCGGAATTGTGGAACGCTGTCAGCTTCACCAAAGGATGTTACGTCGGCCAGGAAATCGTGGAGCGCGCCCGAAGCCGCGGGCATGTGAATTGGGTGTTAATGGGACTCGTCGTGGATTCGGATACTCCGCCGGCCACTGGCGAGAAGCTGGCGCGCGAGGGCAGAGAGATCGGCGAAGTTACCAGTTCCTGCGTTTCGCCCACGCTCGGCAAAACGATCGCCTTGGCTTACCTCCGCCACGAAGTCGCGGAGCCTGGAACAAAACTTGAATTTCCTTCCGGCGCGGTCGCCCAAGTGGCGGCGCTGCCCTTCTACCACCGCACCCCTTAATCCGAAATTCGAAAATCGGAACTCGAAATTCGGGATTCGGCGATCGATTTCAAATCTGAAATCTCGAATCTCAAATCGCGGCCAAGTGCGGGCTTCCGTTCTCCGTGGATTTTGCCGAATGAGAGCCGCAGACCTGAGAAGCAGGTCCGCACTACCCATCTCACGGCCTGCGGGGGGGTTAGC
>CAWIUZ010000084.1:0-18626 GCA_963838915.1 uncultured Acidobacteriota bacterium | reverse complement strand
CGCGGCGGGCAGGGCAGAGGGGTGACCAGGTTCGACCCGGCGACGCCGAACACGGCCCGCGTGTATTCCCGGCTGCTGGGCGGCAAGGACCATTTTGCCCCGGACCGGGCCGAGGCCGACGTGCTGCTGGGGATCTACCCGCCGCTGGCCGAGATGGTCCAGGAGAACCGGGCGTTCCTGGCCGAGGCTGTGACCTGGGCCGCTGGCCAGGGGATCGGCCAGTTCCTTGACCTGGGCGCCGGGCTGCCCGCCACTCCGGCGGTCCACCAGATCGCCCAGGAGGTCCGGCCTAGTGCCCGGGTGGCCTATGTCGACAACGATCCGGTGGTGCTGGCGCACGCCCGCGCGCTGCTTGCCGCCGGCGTGGCGGCGGTCACGGCGGACCTGCGTGACCCGGCCGCAGTGCTGGCCAACCCGGACCTGCGGGCCGTCATCGCCGCGCCGGCGTGCGTCATCCTCGGCGCGGTGCTGGGCTTCCTGAACGCCGGCACCGCCCGGGATGTCACCGCGGGCTACGGCAGGCTCGTAGCGCCGGGCAGCTGCCTGGTTATCAGCTGCGCGAGCTTCGACGACGAGACGCTCGCCAAGCGGCTGGCCGCCGAGTACACCGCCGGGCCGTTCGTCAACCACACCTGCGAGGACGTCGTGTCGTTCTTCGCCGGGCTGAACCTGGTCGGGCCGGGCGTACCGAGGCGCAGACCTGGCGGGCCTGGCGCCCCGAGCCGGTGCTGCGGCGCCGTGAGGGTCACGTGCTAGCCGGCGTGGCACGAGCGCGGATCCGCGGCCTGCAAAGGGCGCCAGCCTAGTGAAGCCGGAGACGGCGCGAGGGGGTGCGCAAAGTGTAGGAGAGCATGCGCGCGGCCACGCGCGCTTGGGGAAACGCTCGCCACACCCGCACCAGGAGACGCCACAGAATGCCGATGGCCCCCGCGCTCGCCACCGCATTGCCCGGCCGCAGCACCGCTGTGGCCAGGTACTGCTCGGGCTCGTCGTTGAAGCTCAAGAAGCCGACCACCGGCAAATAGCACCACGTGTCATAGTGACTGTTAAAGAAAGTCAACTGCTGCGCGCCGTGGGTGGGATCGTCGGTCGGGTCCAGGTCAATCGTAATGAGCCGGGCGCGGCCATGCAGCCGGCGACGATGGCGCTCGATCACGCACTCGGCCAACGCCTCGCCGAGGCGATAAAGCTGCTTGCGGTCCACCGCATTCTCGAAGCGCGACAGCGTCGGCTGCGAGGCCAAGTCGTCGCCCTCAATCGGATCGCGCCCCGCCAGCATCTTGTGCACCGGGTCTTCGGCCAAGCGAGCCGCGTCATTAGCATCAGCATAACCGCACGCGATGCCGAAGATGCGCTGCCTCAGCAACTCCACCAACTCGTGGTCAATTTTACCAACTTGTCGCTGATCCACCAGGCAGTCGGCCAGCGCCTCCGTCAGTCCCAGTCGCCGGTCGGCAGCTTTCAGCAGGAGGGCGCCGCCATCGGAACTGCTTTGCCGCTGGTCAAATTGCGCGACGACGGGCTTCGGAAAGATATCGGGAAACAAAAGACACTCTGTTGTGGTGTCGTGACCCAAGCAAAAGCCTCCTTTGGTGCTTCAAACATCGTCATCTCAACGTGTTTGTACCACAGGAGGCTTTTCTTGTCTCCAAAATCATGAATTATGCGGGCTAGGGGTCGGGCCCTCTCGGCGCAGGCCCGGCCTGTCTCGCCGTATCCCACGATGCCCATCACCTTGCCGTGTACTTCCTCCATTTCGAACTGTTGCCAGACGCTGGCTTGCTGACTTCGAATCAGGCGGCGAAAATCCTTGGCGAAATAGACTACCGCCCCGATCACGAACTCCGCCAAAGCCTTCTTGAACACGCCTCGGGCGTTCGTCAGGATCGCAAAACTCGCGACTAACTCCGGAAACAGAATCTTCTCCACACCGTCTGAAAGGGAATGCACCCAGCGCAATCGGGTCGCGTGGGGGAAAATGTCTCGAAGCAGGTGGCCGTCCGGGATACCGTTCAGGATCACGTCGGCTTGTTGCACTGCTTCCCGCAACAAGGCGGCCTGATTCGACACATCAACACGGATGGATTCCGGCAGTGTGTCGAGCACTCGAAGATGATCTGCTCCAGGTTTGTCGATGACCACAAGTTTAATGGAAGCCATAACATCCCATCCACAAGTCAAAGAGTCGAGAAGTCGAGAAGTTTCCTAATTTGACTGGTAGCGCCGACCTTTAGGTCGGCAGATGCTGGCCTAAAGGCCAGCGCTACGCTGAAAGCAGGACGCTACCAGTAGTCGAAAGTGGAAGGTCAAAGAGCGTTTTCTTTCTGACCTTCGACTGTCGATTTCTCGACTTGCACGGCCGCGCCAGTCCTTCCCAAAATGAGCACGACAGCGCCATAGCTCGCCAGACTCAACACCGAAAGCAAAACAAACACCGGCCGGTAAGAATAGTGTTGCACGATCCAGCCGACGGCCGCTGTAAACAATATGGTGCTGAAGGTGCCGAAACTCGTCGTGAATCCCGAGGCCGTGGCGAGGACCCGGGGATCAAACGAGTCTACCAACAGCACGCTCAGATTCACCTGCCAGGCCGTAGTACACAATACGAAAATGCCGACCAGGAGAAGCAAAATGGGTGTGGAATATCGGGCGGCCAGGATGAATGTGAAGGCGCGCACCAGCGTGACGCCGGTCAGCACCGTGATCCGCGCCCGGCGAATGGCCATTCCCCCTTTTATCAATCTTCCCGATAGCCAACCCCCGCCTATGAAGCCAATATCGGCGAACAAAAATGGGATCCAACCGACCTTTCCCATCTGCCGGATCGACAATCCCTGAGCGTCTGTCAAGAATTTGGCAAACCATATCACATAGAAAACCCAGACGCTGTCACTAATGAACCTGCCGATTCCCACTGCCCAGAACGTCCTGGTTTTCAGGAGAGACGTCCAGCGCCATCCCGGTTCGAGTCTTTCGCCGGGAGTGACGGATTTAACGTATTGACGCTCCTTCTCCGTAACCCAAGGGTGATGTTCCGGGGGGCGATAAACCAACAGCCAAATAGGGCTCAAGAGGGTGCCCAGGGCTCCGGTAACCAGAAACGGCGCACGCCAAGTCCACTGGGCGGTCATCCAAGCCACTAACGGGAACGCCACAATTGCTCCGAACGTGGCTCCGCTCACCGAGATTCCATACACCAAGGCTCGCTCTCGGGGTGGGTACCACTCCGAAACGGCTCGCGCCGCCGCGACAAATGCCGCGGGATAAGCCACCCCCAGCAGGAAGCGGCAAGCGGCTAGTTCATTGGGCGTATTCGCCAGTGCGTGCAGCGCGTTGGCAATTGACCAGAAGAAGATACTCGCGCCCAGCCCCCAGCGAACTCCCAACTTGTCAATCACTAATCCGCCCAGGAGAAAGGCGACTGTGTAGGACACAAGAAATCCCTGCGCCACGAACGCGTACTGGGTATTGGTCATCCCAATGGTTTTGGCCAGCACCGGCGCAAGTACAGACATCTCTTGAAGGTCGGTGTAGGCGAGCAAGGTCTCGGTGAACAGCAGTGCGGCGATGACCCACCGCAGGCTTGGAATTTTCATGTTCTGTGTAGCACTAGTTCCTGGGATGTTGCTGGGCCGCAAAGAAAAGCTTCCAACCTGGAGGGCACGGAGAAGAAAAATCCGTCTCTCTGTTCTCTGTGGGCCGTTCTCTGTGACCTCCGTGTTTCAATCTTTCCGGCCGTTCTGGTTGCGGCCGCAGGCCGCTCTGCGCTATGCGCCGTCTAATATCCCCGCTGTTTATCCACCACATTCAACAACGGCAGGCCATTCACGTAACGCCGGACGTTTTCGGAGAACAGGTCCAGCGCGCGTACGATGGACGGGTCCGAGTGGCCCGAAGTATGTGACGTGATGAGGACGTTGCCGGCGGTCCACAGAGGGTGGTCGGACGGCAGCGGTTCCGGTTCCGTGACGTCGAGCCCCGCGCCGGCAATCCAGCCCTCCTTGAGGGCGCGAACCAGCGCCGGCGTGTCCACTAAGGTGCCTCGTGACACGTTGATGAAATAAGCCGTCGGCTTCATGGCGCGGAAGATGGATTCGTTAAGCATGCCGACGGATTCCTTGGTGTGCGGCGCCGCGCACAGCAGCACATCCACCTGCGGAACCATTTTCGGCAGCCAATCGAGCGAGTGAAGCTCGGCGACAAAGGCGGGCTTGGGCAATGGCTTTGGGTCCACCGCCAGAATCCGGATGCCAAATCCGTAGTGAGCGCGGTAGGCCGATTCACCGCCAATTCCACCTAGCCCTACCACTCCCATGGTGAGCCCGCTGATCTCCCTCAGATCGTCGGTCAAGTTCCATGGTTGGTCGCGGCCGTTTCCAAAGCGACGCGCCGACATGGCCTGCATGAACGCGGCGTCGACGGGCTTCCAGCTATGATTGCTCGTCTGGACCGCGTACTTATTCAGACCATGCGCAAGGGAAAGCAGGAGTCCGATCACCGTTTCTGAAATCCCAAAGGAGTAGATCTTCTGCATGTTGGTGAGGACCACGGGGCTTTCTACAAGCTCCGGCCAGATTACCAGTTCTTCCACGCCCGCCGCCCGAGTTTGAATCCAGCGTAGTTGTTTGGCGTTCGCGAAGTCCTGCCGCGTAAAGTCGGCGAAGATGACGTGCGCATCGACGACTTCGCGGTGAAATTCCTCGAAGCTGCGGCACTGATACAGCTTGAGGGTGGGTGAGAAGCTCTTGAGTTTCTCTTCGTGCGATTTCGGAATCACATCAGTCGTTACGATCTTAATGTTCTCGAGCGGAAAAGGGCCGCCCGCCGCATAGAGCGGGTAGGACACCATCGTGGCTGGATACGGCGGGTCCCCGACAGCACCGGCACTCTTACCTGCAGCCAGGCTAGCCATGGCAGTTCCTGTGGACCCAGCCGCGATATTTCCTAGAAACCTTCTTCTCGAATAGCTCTTATTTGGCATAAGACACCCCCAAGTCGAGATAACATCGGACTCCGCATGCCCAGCGCCTTCCCCTCATCGACTCTCTCCTTTCATCTTCAGACTCATCCAGTGGTAAACCACTGACTGCATCGAATTGGACAAATGGTTGTAGTCCGGAGGCGCGTAAAGTTCCAGACTTCGCAGCGGAACCTGCCTCGCGTTTTCGCGCCTCCATACGCCGCTCCAATTGTAGTCATAGGCTTGGGCAGATCGCTCTCGTGGATTCACGGATTCATAGACACGCCGCGCCTCTTCCACGGACTGCTTAACGTCTGCAAGTGTGGCATCCTGGTCGAATTGAGGAGCTACCACCATGAGGGGCCGAGGCGCGACGAGAGCCAGAACATCGTCGAAATCCCAAGGCAGATGCTTCTCATTGCCTTTAAAGAAACCCAGCCGCGGGATCAAGCCATTGATGAAGCCAAAACTGTCGATGTTGCCGGTCCCCTTTTCCACCGTCTCCGTCCTAAGAGGGGTGAAGCCGCAAAAAGAAACCGCACCCGCAATCCGGTCATCCAGGGCCGCGGAGAGGAGCGCCACCGTCCCGCCCAAGGAGTAGCCCATAACATAAATGCGGTGCGCATCGATCCTGTCGTTGGTCGAAAGCATATCCACGGCTGTCTCAACATCGTCCACCATCTTCCCCATCAGGGACCAATTGGGGAATCGCTCGTAAAAACGCAGCACTTCAGGAATTCGCGCTCCGAATCCGATCATGTCATAAGTGAAGACGCTGTAACCTTGCAACACTAAGGGGTCTATCAAGAAATCCGTCCCCAAGTAACCTTCCTCTTGGAAGGGGTACGTACCGAGCAGGTAAGCAGATTGTTCCTCCTGCGTTCCTCCGGCGGGAGTTCCCATGGGAAGAATAGGCAGACGGGAGTACCCTGTCGAGTAAGAGTACGGATGCAGCCAGATGACCACCGGCATCTTGGAATCGGCAGGCTCATGGCGGGGATAATACAGCTGACCGTTGAGGTTAGCAGTATTATTGTAGGGATCGGAACGTCCCATGAAAGTAGTCCGGTCAACTTCCTCAGTTGGTCGAGGTCGGCTAAGAATCTGATCGGCGTATCCCAGCCCCGCGACGCCGGAAGTGCCCGGAGGAGTTGAGGTCAAGTCCTTTGGCCCATAAGCTCTGACGTGAGGCGGGAATTCTCCCAAGCCCCAGAGAACATTCTTGCGTAGTTCTTCCCGTTTCCTGCTCCAATCAGCGTTTCCGGCCAAAAGACCTTCCGATGTTTTCTCGGGATAAGATCTGGGGTCGATGTTTTCTCGACTGAGCGATTTCCACTTTTCAAATGAATAATCGTAAAGGAGCCGGTCCGGAATGGGATATTTCCGCCGGCCCAGGACGGTGTCGTACCAGTCCACGTATTCTTCGATATCGGAACCGTAAGTGGGATGGATGCCCGGCCGAAACCTCAATGCAATTCGGTCCGGAGCCCCAAGAAATTCATAAACCCGCCGGGCGGCAAGGTACCCGCGCTCCTCACCCCAGGCATTCACTTCCCACTCATTCATCCCCAGAGTGATCATGAAGGCGCGAGGGGCCATCAAAGCCACCATTTCATGCATGTCAAAGGGCAGCTTGTTCTCCCGGCCGACGAAGAAACGTAACCTTGGGTGGTACCATTGGGGATAGTTTCGAGTACACATTTCCATGGTTTCGTTGAGGTAACGGTCCGCACAATAGCGCCAGGGAATACACCCGCCGGAAACCGGACTGCTCCCCACCACCGCGGCCAGCCTGTCTTCGAAGGCTCCCGCCCAAACCGCCAGTTTCCCTCCCCGGGAGTGGTCGGTGAAGGTTATCTTCGCCTTGTCCACCACCGGAAGAGTAAGCAGATAATCGATGGCTCGTGAGATTCCCCAGGCCCGCCGGGCCAAGCATGTGAAGTCGTAATCCGGATAAAGAGGGGCAAAGAATTCTGTGTCATCGTTTCCATCGCAGGCCGCCACCATACAACCTATGTATCCGCGCCGCACCGCTATTTCCACCCAGCGGCGTCCAACTGAAGTCGTTATAAAAACAGGGAAGGGCCCCTTTCCCGGGGGTATCAACACCTGCATATGCAATTTGCCTTTGAGGCCGGGACCGAAGCTCAGCAGCACATCGCGTACGGTTATATTCTCCTCGGTCGTTTCCTTGAGAATCTCCCCGCGCAGGTTGTCGGGAGGCGGGGGAAAACGGCCGGTCACATAGTGCTGAAACATCTCCCTGAGTGTCTGCCGCTGGCGAGCCCATTGCTCCTTGGTAGTAATGCGCACCTGCTTGCCGTGCTCATCCTGCAGGAGTGGATCCGGAAGCTCCACCATCGTGGGCAGAGCATCGAAGTCCGGTGGCAATTCGCCCGTGCGTTGCAGCCATTCATTCCAGGCCGGGTCAGGGGGAAGCATAGCCAGCAACTGAGCGAGAAATGCCTTCCGTTTTTGAATATTGTCGCTGGCGCCAGCGGCGGCGTTCGCATTTGTAATCACCTCGGCACTCTTGTGAGGTGAAGCACTTTGGAGTGCAGCCGGCATCCCTAAAAACATAACCGTTTGGCATGCCACGACCGGCATTAAAGAACCAATCCGTAAGGGAAATCTTGGCTTCCCTGCCATCGTCCTGTCTCCCTTCAAGCAAAGCCGCTGATGGCGCAAATCCGGAGAGCACCCGTTACGCACAAAACAAAACGCACGCGAGCCACTCTGCGGAAATTGCTCATGCGCCCTCCCCACAGACGGATTGTCGCTTTTGGTACAGCCTACAACGGCAATGCCCGTGCGTCAAGACGTAGCGCCGCACACCAGCGATTCCGCATCCGCGGGTGGCGCCATACGTCCCGACGGTTCGAAGGTGTGAAGAAATTCGGAAGTGTCATCCTGAGCGCAGACTTCATGATCCTTCGGCTCACCACTGTGCGTGAAAATGGCTCTTTGGAGGTAACTCCTGTATTTTCAACAAAAGCTTCCGCCATTTTCATAGCAGCGAAGGATGACAGCCATCGATTTTTTCACACCTTCCCAGCCGTGGGATCACGGGACACAGAAAGAGCACGCTGAGCCACGTAGTGGCGACAGAAGATCTGCGATCATCGAGACAGGTCTGCCGCCCCTCCCGGGGCTTTTCAGGCGCATCGGCCCTGCTTTCTCCCCACGGCTGTCGCCGTGGGCCACATTCTTGCGCCCGCCGTGGCGGGCTCCGGAACTCGATCGCGAGTCTATTCCAGCGCCTAGAGCGGTCGACCCTCTCCCCAAGGGAGAGGGCTGTCTCATCACGTCGCTGTCTAGCGTACCATTATAGGCTTGATAGCCTAGCCCTGGTTCTGCTAAGCTATAAAGTCCCAAATTCAACGTTAGTATCCTCAAACCAACCACGGATTTAAGGGGGTTTCATGCTCTCCGTCACACTGGCGTTTCTCGTATTGCTCCCTGGCGCGGCCACCCAATCCACCATCCGGAACCCGGGCTTCGAATCCTCTCCGCCGCTGGAAGGATGGGAAGTGCAGGCTCGCTCCTGCCAGGTAAATGGGCGGGCGCCTTCGATTGCCGTGGATCGGGAGGATGCCAGAGAGGGCGCGCAGTCCCTGCGCGTAGAATCCCTGGATCCCGGGGACGCCTCGGTGAGCCAGAGAGTCTTCCTGCCCGTCGGCACGTTATGGCGTGCGCGCGTATGGATCAAGACCGCGAACCTGGTCGGCACGAAGGAAAAGAGCAGCCGGGGGACGGATGATTATTGACACGCCCGGAGCGGAGATTGCCTCGACCGCGGACCGCTCCGGCACAACTCCCTGGCATGAGGAAGAGGCGACCTTCCTTGTTCCCTCCCCTGGCTATATTGACTTGACGCTGGTGGCTGTGCGTAATGGTACCGGAAGAGCGTGGTTTGACGACGTCAGACTGGAAGCACTCCCTTCGGATGCGCGTGAAGACATTCGCATCCACGCTGAGCACTCGACCCAGCGGCCGATCGACTCCAAGCAGCAAGGACAATTCATCGAACTGCTCTGCAACCATATTCCTTCGATCATTGCGCAACAAGTTGTCTCAACCAGCTTTGAAGATGCACCACCCTGTCGCGTGGCTTACAAGCGAGCGGTGGACGAACCTTATCGGCCCTGGTACCCGGACGGCGCGGTGGAGGTGGCGGAATACTCCTATGACACCACCAACCCGTTCAGCGGATTGCGCTCCGAGAAAATTGCCCTGCCTTCTGCACGCGCGCGCGCCGGGATTTCCCAGGACGGTTTTTATCTTAAGCAGGGACTCTCCTACAAGCTGCACCTGCATATGCGAAGCGAGGGGAACGTCCCGGTGTGGGCTTCGTTGCATGGTGGAGGCAGGATGCTTGCAGGACCAGTTCTGCTGGGCCGGGCGGGTGAAAACTGGGCCGCCGCCGAGGCGGAATTACGGGCGAGTCAAACGACGAACGATGCCACGCTGACCATCGACTTTGAAGGGCCGGGCACACTATGGCTCGATCGTGTTTATCTGATTGGCTCCGACGCCGTACTGGGAATCTACCGGCCCGACGTGGTCTCCGCCCTCAAGGCCATGCATCCTGGAATCGTCCGCTTTGGCGGAAGCACCACCGAGCAGTACGAATGGGATCGCGCCATCGGTCCCTGGGACGATCGCCTGACCTTCACGACCGTTTGGGGAGGATGGGAGGAGAATTTCGTTGGCCTCGATGAGTTCGTGCGACTGTGTGAGTACGTCGGAGCCGAGCCGCTCATCTGTGTGCGCTGGACCGGGAAAAAGCCGGAGGACGCCGCCGCGGAAGTGGAGTATGCCAACGGCAGCGTGGAGACCCACTGGGGCGCTTTGCGCGCCAAGAACGGCCACCCGGCTCCTTACCACGTGAAGTACTGGCAAATCGGGAACGAGGTTGACGTTTCAGACTATGGCCAGTCGGTGCGAGCTTTCGCTGAGGCGATGAAGAAGGTGGATCCGAGCATTAAGTTGATGTCTTCTTTCCCCACCAAGGAACTGCTCGAGGCGGCGGGCACCGCTTTCGACTACCTCTGCCCACACCAATATGAGATCAACAATCTGGCCGGCGAGGAAGGCGAATTCAAAAGACTCGCAGATTGGATTGCCGCGAACGCTGGCGGCAAAGACATGCGTCTTGCAGTGACCGAGTGGAATACGACGGCGGGCGATTGGGACCTGACACGTGGAATGCTTCAGACACTCGGCAACGGGCTTAGCGTCGCGCGCTATCTGAATTTGCTGCAGCGCCGTGCTGACTTGGTGGAGATTGCTAATCGGTCCAACTTTGCCGACAGCTTCAGCTCCGGCTTTGTTCAACCCGGACCAGGCTGGATTTACGAGACACCCGCGTATTATGCGCAGGAACTGTATGCGCGCGCGGTGGGATCTTATCCACTTCGGATCGAGCGTAGCTCGCGACTCGAGTGGCCCTTCCAGGAACCTGACCTGAGCGCCAGCCTCAGTCCGGACCAAGGAAAGCTCAGGATCTATGCAGTGAATTCGACGCTCGGTCCGCTCTCGCGGAGCTTCGAGCTCGAGGGATTCAAGAAAGACGTGGCTGGGGGTACGGTTACCGTCCTCGAAGACCACATGCACGCCGGGACCTCAGAGATAATGAACAGCCGCGACCAGCCTCGGCGAATCTCGCTCAGCTCGCACCCGGCAGGGGTTCGCGGGAGACACTTTGAATTCACCTTCCCTCCCCTCACGGTGACTCTCGTGGAACTGAATTTGGAACCCTAGTCCCCTCTCCCAGTGGTTCGTGAGGTGAGTCGAGATGATTCGAGCGTACATGCCCGTTGGGCAAAGCGCGCGATGCCGGCCGGATTCAGGTCCGTCGGGTGCTTGTGCGATTGGCCCTGACCTTCGTCTTAGAAGGTGTGAAAACATTAGGCGCCTGTCATCCTGAGCGGAGCGAAGGATCTCCGCAGTTTTTGTGGTTCAACGACTAACGAACAATTGCAGAGATCCTTCGCTTCGCTCAGGATGACACCTTTCGAATTTCTTCACACGTTCTTGCTGGTGGGTGGCGGACTGTGTGATGGTGAAGCGATTGAAGGAGGCCCCGTTCTGCTGGGCGGACCAGCCGTCGCGCCACAGAAGGGTCTTGACACTCCGGCTCGAGGTATTGTATTCGTTGTCTTCATTCGCTAGGGTAATCGATAAAATCGGGCAATACGTAGAATTATGACCTCCCGTGAACGCGTGCTCAACGCTATCAATCATGAGGTGCCCGATCGCATCCCAATCGACTTGGGCGCAACACGGCAGTCAGGGATTGCTGCCTCGGCCTATCATCAACTGAAGAGCATCTTAGGCATCCGGACTCCCACTCGGGTCGTTGACCTGATCCAATTCCTGGCCGAGGTCGAGCAGCCGGTTCTGGAGCGATTCGGCGTGGACGTCGTGGGGGTATTTCGCCCACAAACCAACCCCGGCTTCGCGATCCGCGGGGAAAATTGGAAACCTTGGCGACTGTTCGATGGGACGCCGGTGGAGGTCCCGGGCGCCTTCGATCCCGTTTTGGAGTCTGATGGCGGGTACGCAATGGTACGCGACGGCATCGTCATCGCCCGAATGCCCAAGGAAGGATGGATCTATGAAGGCAACGTCACTCGACGCGTTGGACGCGATGTTGGTTTCCAGGGAATTCATGGAGGACCCGTATCCCATTATGCGCCAGTTACGCGCGGACGACCCTGTCCACTGGAGTGATTCAATCGGTGGATGGGTCCTGACGCGTTACGATGACATCGTCACCACGTTCAAGGACCTGAGCCATTTTTCGAACGAAGGACGGCTCGCGAAGGCTGTGGAATACCTGCCGGCTGAGACTCGGGCAAAATTCAAAACCTTCGAAGACTACTACCGTCTGAAGAGTCTCATTCATTCCGACCCGCCCGACCACACACGACTGCGAGGGTTGGTCACTAAGGCGTTCACTCCACGAGTGGTGGAGGCGATGCGGCCCCGCATTCAGCAGATCACTGATGAGCTGCTGGACGCGGTGCGGCTGGACGGAAAGATGGACGTGGTGAAGGACCTGGCCATTCCCCTGCCCGTTACCGTGCTGGCGGAAATCTTCGGCGTACCGAAGCCCGACCTGGGCCTTTTCAAGGGCTGGGCGGATGACTTGCTGGCTTTCCAAGGGGTCAACAAGCCAGCTGTCGAGCTGCTCGAACGCTCTCAGAGGGCGCTGGTGGAAATCCGGACGTACTTGAGTGAGCTGGTCAAGCACAAGCGGCGCGAGCCGCGCCAGGACCTTCTCAGCGCGCTGGTGGCCGCCGAATCCGAGGGCGGCAGGCTTTCTGAAAAAGAGTTGGTCAATTCCTGCATCACTCTTCTGGTTGCAGGACATGAAACTACCACCTCCCTGATCGGCAACGGGCTTTATCTGCTTTTGAGCCATCCGGATCAGTGGCAGCTTCTGAAACAGGACCGGTCGCTGCTTCCCTCAGCTATTGAAGAGATGCTGCGCTATGAAAGTCCCGTGGCTCGCCAGCCGCGTTTGATGAAGCGAGACGCTGATATGGGAGGCAAGCAGCTTCGTGAAGGGCAGATGGTGTTTCAGATGCTCAACGCTGCCAATCGGGATCCCGCCTACTTCACGGAGCCGGACCGCTTCGACATCCGACGGCAGAAAAACCCTCACATGGCGTTTGGCTTGGGTGTGCACTTCTGCGTGGGCGCAACGCTGGCCCGCACCGAAGGAGACATCGTGTTTTCAACTCTGCTGGCGCGCCTGCCTGAAATTCGCCTCGTGGACGAGAAGCCGCATTGGGATTTGCAAAAGCCGAACTCACGAATGATGAAAACTCTCCACGTTCAGTTCTGAGGGATTGGAGGAGCCGGAGCCACCGAGAACGCCGGCTGAATGCCGGGGTGCCGCAAGCTTCGCGAAGGATGTGCAGTTCGTCCAAGGCGAGCTAATGCAGATTCTTCGCTTCGCTCAGAATGACAGACTTTCGAGAGAGCAGCTCCTCGGAATGAAAAGGCAAGAGAGTTATTCCGAGGGCGGTTAAACGAATCTATGGCGCACTCCACCAGGTATGACCGGCGAAGCTTCGTCCGCAAACTTGGAACCACAGCGCTCTTGCCGGCGATTTCACACGTCGCGGTCCCCGTCGCGCAGGCTGCGGGACCACCCGGCGCAGCCCGTTCAAGAGTTGACCTGAACGGCGTGTGGAAGCGGCATATCGACGGCGATCTCTACGACCTCGTTCAGGTGCCATCGTCTTTGCGCCCTTCGGGCTTCTACGAGCTCAGCCGTGAGTTCCTTCTTCCTGAGTTGTCGCCGCACAAGCGCGCCATCGTGCACTTCGATGCGATCACTTACTTTGGGAGGGTTTACGTCAACGGCGCGGAACTTGGAACGATGATCCCTTATGTTCCTCACGAGTTCGATTGCACCCGTCAGGCGAAGAAAGGCAGGAACGTAATCCAAGTAGCGATCGCCGACCTCACGCCCGAGCCCACGGGCGCCGGCAAGGACGAGTTGGCCCTGGGAGTCAACCCGGGCTGGGAGGCTTACGGCGGTATCATTCGTGATGTTTATGCCGAAGTACGCGCCGACACATTCATCGACAATGTCCGGTTCGGCTACAAGTTGAACTCCGGCTACACAAGCGCCGCCTGTAAAGCGCAGGCCACGCTTTCTTCACTTGCCGAAAGCTCTGGAAACATCGAAATCGTATTGCTGCGAGCCGGCTCGGAGGTCGGCGGGGCGCGGAAGGACTTTTCAGCATCTTCCGGGTCTACCGAGGTGGAGATCGAGTTTAAGGTTGATTCACCCGTCCTTTGGTCGCCCGAACAGCCTAATCTTTACGAGTTACGGGCGCGCTTGAGGACCGATCCTGGCGACGACGATTGGCGCTGTCAGACGGGTTTTCGCGAGGTTCTCACGCGCGGCCCGGATTTCCTGCTCAATGGTCAGCGGCTGGTTTTGAACGGGGTGTGCCGGCACGACATGTGGAAAGAGCAAGGCTTCACCCTGACCCGCCGGCAGATGGAGCAGGACATGCGGATGATCAAGGCGCTGGGGGCCAACTTCGTCCGTCAGGTCCATTACCCGCACCATCGCTACCTGGTGGAGCTTGCGGACCAGTACGGCCTCCTGATCAGCGAGGAGCCCGGCTATTGGAACATGGATTTCAGTACTATGCCGCGGACCATGATCGAGCTGGGTTATCGAATCCTGGAACGCACGATTCGCCGCGATTGGAATTCCCCTTCCGTGTTTGCCTGGCTGCTCTCGAACGAATGTACCCTCACTGCTGACACGCTGCGTGAAGGCAAGGAAATCTGCCACCGGCTCGATCCGATCGGCAGGCTCGTCTCCGCGGCCAACAGCATGCCAAAGGAGAAAGCCAAACCGATCTTCGAACAAGCGGGCATGGATTTCTTCGATCAGCATCCCTACACCTTCGATCTTGGCGATTTCGATAAGGAGGCGGCATACGACGGCGCGAGCCGCCCGCTCACCTTTACGGAATGGGGAGGCAAGGCCATCGGCCAGTCGCAGATCGTGATGCAAAACAGCGTCGACCGCCTGCTGGACTTAATCGCAACGCATCGCCTCGCCGGGCACGTTTTCTGGAGCTGGCAGGATTTGCGGCAGTACTCCCGCATCGACTGGGAGATGCGCGATGGGATTCTCGAGTCGGGTGTGGTCACTGAGGGCCGCGAGCCCCGCGATGTCCCTTACATGGAACTCTCGGCGCTGTTCCAGGGGCGCGCGGAAGAACCGCGACCGGCGGACGCCCAGCCCACCGTGCTGCCGTTGAAGTTCTCGACCGCGCAGCCTGGCGCGATCTTCACTCCGGTCGATTTGCAGCCGTGGGTCCAGAGTCCCCAGGGCCTGACGGCTTGGACGGAGCTCGAGACCGCCTTCGCGAAGTATTGGGCCGGAGCCGAAATGGCGCAGGACCAATGGAAACGGACTGGAGGTAAATTTCTGCTCTGGATGGCAGGGCCGGATTCACCCCTACGGGTGGGCGGAATTCCGTTTCGTATCCCCACCGTCGATGGATACGCGCGGCCGCTGTTGTTGACTGCGGCAAGTCCAGTCACCATTCCTTTCAAGGGCGAATGCGAGCGCCTGCACATTCTCGGGCAGGTGACTTTCCCGCAGGGATATCCCGCGCGAGGAAAGCGCGGGGAGACGGTCGCCCGCTATTATCTCGAAGGCGACGACGGCAGAGAGCGCCAACTGCCGATCCGAAACGGCATCGAGGTGGCGCAGGCCAACTTGATCGACGCCGCGACGCGCATCGAGCCGATCGCGACGGCCGCGCAGCCGGCCCTGAAATATGTGAAAGACATCGTGCGGGAACAATACCAGGTCCTCCTCTGGACCGTCCCCACGCAGGGGGGAAGAGCAAAATCTCTGCGCTGTGAGGTGCAGAGCGGCTTCCCGGCGATCGCCATTTTCGCGATCACGGCTGAGCGTTAGTTCAGCTCTGGCGTTTCTTCATTTCCGGCGAGGCTTTTTCGACCTGACTCGCCGCTTCCGGAGGCTCGCAGGGCCGAAAGAGAGTAGCCCATGGCGTAAGCCGTGGGCTACTTTCTGGCGCCGCTCCGCAGCTCTAGAATGCCTCACATCTTTAGGTTAAGGCCTATGGGCCAACGGCCTGGGTCAGCGATTTCGGCCCGTTTAGATTCGGTCAGCCCTGAAGGGGCGGAATAGGTTAGTTCCCATGCCGCGATCTTTGTCCCCACTGTACGTCCATCTCGTCTTGGGCGCCAAGCATCGCGAACCCATGCGCAGAAGGCGTATTTCGCCCCTACAGGGCTTTGAGATTGAAGGCGCGACGTAGACCCAGGCCGTTGGCCCATAGGCGCTAACTTAAGCCTGTCGCCGTCGGCGAAATGCTTCTCGCCGCCACTCTCGCAGGCCCAGAGGGCCGAAAGATTGTGGCCCACGGCGAAAGCCGTGGGATGGCCGGAAGTTAACGATCAAGCCCGCGTCAGCGGGCGACAGACTCCCTGCGCTCCGTCCAATACTTCTGTCGCCCCTACGGGGCTTGCTCACGACGCTTATGCTTTATCCCATGGCTTTCGCCATGGGCCACAATCTGCCGCCGCTGCGCGGCTCCGAAGGTCGTGTCGACGTTAAGTTAGCGCTTATGGGCCGTTGGCCTGGGCTGTGATAGATCGCCCCTTTGGGGCTTCAGACAAACGCGGTGAGCAGGTATGAGGGGTCGTCGAAGATACTGGAATCTCAATGTTAATGAAACTCTCTTGGCTCGATTTCGCAGTCATCATTGCTTACTTCGTTGCTGTGCTCGGTGTGGGCTATTGGCTCAAGGGCAAGATAAAAACCTCCTCGGATTTTCTCTTGTCGAAACGCTCCTTTTCGCACTGGATCACGGGTATTGCGTTTATGTCCGCAAACCTGGGCGCCCTGGAGGTGATGGGCCACACCGCGAACGGGGCGAAGTACGGCATGAGAACCAACAACTGGTATTGGATCGGCGCCATTCCGGCCATGGTTTTTCTGGGCTTGTTCATGGTGCGCTACTATTACACGAACGGCCTGCGCAGCGTTCCCGAATACCTGCGTATGCGTTACGACCATCGCGCTCACATCCTCAATGCCTTCAGCTTCGCCATTGTCACTGTGCTGATGTCGGGCATCGACATGTTCGCTTTTGCGGTAGTTTTTCGCAGCATGCTGGGCTGGCCGTTCACCGCGAGTGTGCTGCTGGCCAGCGGGGTGGTGCTGGTCTTTGTCTTTTGGGGAGGCCTCTCGTCGTCGATTTGCAATGAATTCCTTCAGTTCTTCCTGATAGTCATTGGATTTCTCCCGCTGACTTTCCTTGGGCTGCACGAGGTGGGTGGATGGAGCGGTCTGGTGGCCCGACTGCCGGAGCAATATCTGCACACCTGGAAGGGAATGGGCGGCCCGGGAGATCCGCTGGGCGTACCCTGGTGGGTGATGGTGGTGGGCATCGGCCTGTGCGCCGCTCCGGCCTACTGGTGCACCGATTTCCTGCTTGTGCAGCGCGCCCTGGCGGCCAAGGATTTGCCGTCGTCGCGAAAGACGCCGCTCGTGGCCGCAGTCCCTAAGATGCTTTTTCCTGCCATCGTCACGGTGCAGGGGATGCTGGCGCTGGCCGTGGCTCCAGCGATCGTCAAGCACGATTACAACCTGGCCCTGCCGACCCTCATGGGGCGCTACTATCATAGCGGGATGCTGGGCTTGGGACTGACGGCGCTTCTGGCCAGCTTCATGTCCGGAATGGCCGGAAACATTACGGCTTTCAACACGGTCTTCACGTACGACATTTACCAGACTTACTTCGTGAAGAACCGGCCCGACAGTCATTATCTGCGGGTAGGAAGGATGGCCACGGTTGCGGGCGCCTGCATCGCCTGCGCGTCGTCCTACATCGTGCTGTACTTCAACAACCTGATGGACTACATGCAGCTCATCGGGATTTTGTTCATTTCGCCGTTTTTCATCGTGTTTGTCCTTGGCATGTTCTGGAAGCGCCCCTCGGCCACGGCGGGATTCTACGGAATGGCCGCCGGGCTTGCAGGAGCCACGCTCGAGTATGTGCTCTACCGGCTGGGCGTACTCAGGTTTACCTCACCCATGGCGTCGAATATCTGGACCGCGGTGTGGGGGTTCGTCGCGGGCCTGGTGGTGACGGTTGTCCTCAGCTTCCTGACGGAAGCGCCCCAAGCGGAAGAACTCAAAGGCCTGGTTTATTCGCGGACGGCCAAGGAGAAAGAGCCGGCGCCCTGGTATCGTACGCCCGCGTTTTACGCTGTGGCCGTACTAACGGTGTTCGTGGCGCTCAATATCAAGTTTTTCTAGTGTCGTATCCCAGAAGTTCGTTGAATATGTCAGCCCGTCAGCCGACTGGCGTAAGCGAGTAGTCCGTCAACCGACGGACGGGGTGAGGGCCGTCAAACCCAGGGCTCACGCCCTGGGCTACTTTATGGCGCCCCTGACGGGGCTTCAGCCCTGCTTTTGTTCGAGTTCGGCCCATCGAGCATACAGCTTGTCCACTTTCTTCTGGGTCTCATCCATCTGCGCACAAGTAACCTGGAGCCGCGGGGCGTCGCTTACGATCGCCGGGTCTTCGAGCGTCGCATGTAAGAGCCTGAGCTCCTGTTCGGCCTCGGCGATTCTCGTTTCTATGGCGGCAAACTCGCGCGCCTCCAGGTAGGAGAGCTTCTTTTTCACCGCTGTTGGCGGGGAGACGCCTAGTGAGGAAGGTGATCGCGGGGCTTCAGCGGGGAGGCTTCGCGCACCTTTGGCCTGCTGCCTGCGCTGCCAAGCGTCCCATTGTAAGTAATCGCCAAACCGTTCCGCTCCCCCCAGACCGTCCAGGCCGAGAACGACGGTCGAGACCCGGTCCAGCATGAAGCGATCGTGGGTGACCAATACCAAGGCTCCACGATATTCCAGCAGGCTCTCTTCCAGGATTTCCAGAGTCGGGATATCCAAATCGTTGGTGGGTTCATCCAGCAACAAAACGTCCGCCGGTTGGAGCATGAGTTGCGCGATTAACACCCGGGCCCGTTCGCCTCCGGAGAGCCGGCTGACTGGTTGATTCAGATCGTCCGGGTCAAAGAGGAATCTCGCCGCCCAGGAGGCGACGTGAATGACTCGCTCCTGATAAACCACTGAATCGCT
>CAWIUZ010000083.1:0-6179 GCA_963838915.1 uncultured Acidobacteriota bacterium | reverse complement strand
TCCGCATTGGAGCAAGGAGAATTATGAACAGCCTTACGCGGCGGGTATCCCCGGCGAAGTGCGAGTAATCTTCATTCCGCCTGCGTGGGATCCGCCCCAGGTCAAAGGCCTCGAGTCGGGCATCGACTATCGAGCCTTTTACTTTGATCCTGTGTCGGGAAAGCAGCACGAGAAACTCGAAGTAATACCGGACGCCACAGGGACGTGGCAGGCGCCTATCACGCCCACGTTTGCAGACTGGATACTGGTACTGGAGAAGAACGTGTAGCTGCGGATTTGAACGTGCAGTCGAGGCTGTCATGCTGAGCAGAGCGAAGCATCTCTGCAGTTGCCTCGGTGCCGTGCGAGAATAACTGCGGGGATCCTTCGCTGCGCTCAGGATGACAGGCCGGGGGGTTACAATGGTGCGTGTTTGCTTTTTGCTTAAAGTGCGACCGGAGCGGCTGGCAGAATATAAGGAGCGTCACAAAACAGTCTGGCCTGAAATACTGCAAGCGTTGCGCGAGACCGGCTGGCAGAATTACTCGCTCTTCCTCCGGGAGGACGGCTTGCTGGTGGGATACTTTGAAACCCCCGACCTCGACGCTGCATTGGCGGGAATGGCGGCGCGAGAAGTTAACCTGCGCTGGCAAAAAGATATGGCGCCTTTTTTCGTAAACCTGGAAGGCCGTCGACCGGACGAAGGCTTTCTGCGCCTGGAGGAGATTTTTCATCTGGCTTGATGAAGTCGACAGTCGAGAGTTGAAAGGGATTCGCGGACGTACTGTTAGCCTCCGGCGCAGACCCAATCCTTCCGGCTCTCGACTCTTGACTTTCGACTCTGGACTAAGGAGAAACCAAAATGGCCGACGTTGATAATGTGAAAGAGACAAAGGAATTCTATCTGGATATTCCCGCCAGAAATCAGGCGTTTTTTCTGAAGGGCTCGGGAGCGCTGGACTGGGGGATGCAGAACCGGCTGGCGCGCATTTTCAGTCCCGCGAGCGGCCGCACCGTGATGCTGGCCATCGACCACGGGTACTTCCAGGGTCCCACCACGGGACTCGAGCGAGTCGACGTCAACATCCTGCCGTTGCTGCCTTACACCAATGCCCTGATGCTGACCCGCGGCATCTTGCGCTCCATCGTGCCGTCGTCATTCACTTCCGGCGTCGTATTGCGGGCCAGCGGGGGACCCAGCATCCTCAAAGAGCTCTCGAACGAGCATCTCGCTGTAGATATTGAAGACGCCGCGCGGCTTAACGTGTCGGCCCTGGCCGTGCAGGTGTATATCGGCGGCGATTTCGAAACCCAAACGGTCAACAACATGACTAGGCTCGTGGACGCCGGCCTGCGCTATGGCATTCCCATCCTGGGAGTGACGGCGGTGGGCAAGGCGATGGTTCGCGACGCCAAGTACTTTCGCTTGGCATGTCGGATTTGCGCCGAACTGGGCGTCCAGTTTGTTAAAACTTACTACGTGGCCGACGGATTCGAAACCGTGACCGCTTCCTGCCCTGTCCCCATTGTGATGGCGGGCGGGAAGAAGCTGCCGGAACTCGAAGCGTTGACGATGGCCTATCGCGCCGTCAGTGAGGGTGCGGCAGGCGTGGACATGGGCCGCAACATCTTCCAGGCCGAGGCCCCCACCGCCATGATTCAGGCGGTCGGGAAAGTGGTCCACGAGCTGATGAAGCCCGCGGAGGCGTTTGACCTGTACGAGACTTTGCGCCACGAGACGCAAAAGACATTCGCATAGGAGTTGGATGGTCGTGCTCTCTCTGGTCCCGTAGGGGCGGTTCGCGAACCGCCCCTACTTCCGGATCACAGAGGACACCGAGCGAGTTGCCAGCGAAGGCGCTTTACAACCGCCCTGGTGCGGCAGGCATTTCCTCTTCAAGGAGACTCATGGGCGTTTCATCAGCTTTCGACATTCTGCGCGAATCGACTCCCGTAGTGAGCGTCGGCATCCTGACAGCAGATCTCCTGTCACTCGGATCCGAGTTAGGCCTGCTTGAACGCTGCGGAGCGAAATTGGTTCACGTGGACGTCATGGACGGCTGCTTCTGCCCCATGATGACGGTGGGTCCGCCGCTGATTAAGGCTCTCAAGACTCCCCTGCTTAAGGACGTTCACTTGATGATTGATGAGCCGCTGAATAAGGTGGCGGACTACGTTGCAGCCGGGGCGGACATCATCACAATTCATCCCGAGGCTTGCTCACACGTTCACCGGGTTCTTCAGCAAATGCGGCTGATGAAGAACGCTAATGCCCCTGAAAGGGGCTTGGTGCGCGGCGTCGGCCTGAATCCGGGCACGTCCCTCGAGGTTCTTGAACCTCTACTTGATGAATTGGAATTCATCTTAATTCTGGCCGTCAATCCGGGTTGGGGTGGGCAGAAGTTCATTCCCTCGACGCGCGGGAGAGTTGAGAAGGCACGACAGATGATCGCCGCCTCGGGCCGCGAAATACTGCTGGGCGTGGATGGCGGAATAACTCGCGATAACATCGCCGACGTGGCTGCCCTGGGCGTGGATTTGATCGTAACCGGCAGCGCCGTGTTTGATGGCAAGGCAGCGGAGGCGAACGCGAAGTTCATGCTGGAGGCAGCGAAGGGGAAGGCAGTAGGCAGTAGGCAGTAGGCAGTAGGCAGTAGGCAGGACGGAGGTGTTTGACAGGAGTTTAACCACTAAGCTGGACCGCCCTCTCCGCGGGGAGAGGGTGGCTCGAGACGGCGCTCTCATCAGCCGTCGTGAGCCGGGTGAGGGGTCGCTTCTCAGGCACAAAAATGAAGAACCAATGGTCCGATGAAGACGCCAGTTTGTTCGTAGCTCTATACGCCGAAAAATGGGGCGAGGATCTAGCCTTGCGCACGTACGCTAGCCGCCTTCTGGGGGCGGAGGAAAACCTGGTCCTGCACGGCGGAGGCAACACCTCCGTGAAAGGGTTTGCCACGAACGTTTTCGCCGAGCAGGTTCCGGCTATTTACGTGAAAGCCTCAGGCTCGGATCTCGCCAACATCGAACCTGAGGGGCATTCCGGAGTCGACCTCGAGTATCTCAAAAGGCTCCGCGCGCTCGAGGACCTCTCCGACGCCGCCATGGCAGACGAGTTCCGCGCTCATCTTTTCAATCCTCACGCCGCAACGCCTTCGATTGAAACCCTTGCGCACGCTTTTCTGCCCCATAAGTTCATCGACCACACCCATGCGGACGCGGTGCTGGCGCTGACGAATCAGGCCGACGCAGCCATGCGGGTGCTTGAGGCTCTGGGCGAGGATGTGATCCTGCTGGGCTATGTGAAGCCCGGTTTCAAGCTGGCCAAGGCTGCGGCTGCTGCCTACGAATCCAAGCCGGACGCAAAGGCCATGGTGTGGATGCGGCATGGGCTTGTCACCTGGGGGGCGACCGCGCGCGAGTCTTATGAGGCCACTATCGAAGTGGTCAGCCGGGCCGAGCGGTATCTGGCACAGCACTCCGCGAGGCCTCTCGTCGTGCAGGTTTCGACTCCGCCTTCGCTGGCGGAACAGCGGTTGACTGCCGTTGCGCCCTTGGTGCGCGGCTTGCTCGCTGAGCCGAGCGGGAGCGCCGATCGGCCCTACCGGCGCGTCATCCTTCAGTCCTTGACTGATCGCGCCACGCTGAATTTCGTTGACTCGGATCGCGGCAAGGAGATCGTGCTCTCTCCTCCCCTTACTTCTGATCACCTGATTCGCACCAAGGCTTTGCCCCTTTGGATTGATGACCCGGCCTACGAAGACCCCACGCGCCTGCGGCAGCAGCTCACGAACGCTCTCGAAGAATACAAAGCCGCCTACAAGGCCTACGTCGAGCGCAATTCCTCACGGCTTCCCGAAGGTCTGGCTACGTTCGATCCGCTGCCTCGCGTGCTGCTCTTGCCGGGTTTGGGTGCGCTCTGTGCAGGCAGGAATGTCCAGGATGCAAGGATCGCGCGCGATATCACGGCGCACACGCTCGCGGTCAAAGCCCAAATCGCGGCGATGGGAACGTATGAAGGGCTCTCGGAAAGCCACCTGTTTGAAATGGAGTACCACACCCTCCAACACGCCAAGCTCGGAGCGCGAGAAGAACTGCCGCTGGCTCGAGAAGTCGCTGTGATTACGGGCGCGGCGGGCGCCATCGGCTCGGCCATTGCCCAAGGACTGCTCGAGAATGGCTGCCATGTAGCTGTAACGGATTTGGCTGGACAACCCTTGCAGGACCTGGTCGCGGACCTCAAGGAAACCTTCGGCGAGCGCGTTACAAGCGTCGCGATGGATGTGACGGATGCGGCTTCCGTCGCCCATGGGTTCGAAAGCATTATCAAGACCTGGGGCGGAGTGGATTTAGTGATCGTTAACGCCGGGGTCGCCCTCGTCTCATCCCTGGCGGAGATGAAGCTCGAGGCATTCCAGAAGCTCGAGCGGGTGAATACCGAAGGAACGCTCTTGACGCTGGCGGAGGCAGGCAGGCACTTCAAGTATCAAGGAACCGGCGGCGATATCGTAGCGGTTACCACCAAAAACGTCTTTGCTCCAGGCGCCAAGTTCGGGGCTTATAGCGCCACCAAAGCCGCCTCTCACCAACTCGCGCGCATCGCCAGCCTGGAATTGGCAGAAATTGGGGTGCGTGTCAACATGGTCTCGCCCGATGCGGTGTTCTCGCACGGTTCGCGCCGCTCAGGCTTGTGGGCGGAGGTTGGTCCGGACCGCATGCGCGCGCGGGGACTGGATGAAAAAGGGCTCGAGGATTACTACCAGAACCGCAACCTGCTGAAAGCCCGCGTCACGGCGCAGCACGTGGCCAACGCCGTGCTGTTCTTCGCCACGCGCCAGACGCCGACCACTGGCGCGACTATTCCTGTGGATGGAGGACTGCCGGACTCGACGCCGCGATAGATTAGAATAGACCAGTTCCATTTCGGAAGTGACCCCTCACCCGTCACGCTCCGGCTGATGAAAGCGCCGGACCGTGACACCCTCTCCCCACGGGAGAGGGCAGTTGACCGCTGAGTTTAGACTTTTGACTTTTGACTTCAGACTTTTGACTTTGGACTTCCGACTTTAGCCTTTACCCTTTACCCGTTATCCTTTACTCTTGACTCGAATGGCAGTCGCGCCAAGCTCCGCAATCCGTGTTATTGGAATTGATCCGGGCCTGAATACCACCGGCTACGGCATTGTGGTTTGCTGCCCGGATGAGGTAAAACTCCTTGAAGCCGGAGTGATCAGAATGCCGCGCAACGAGGGCGGAAATCTTCCCGAGCGGCTCGAATCGCTGTTCGTCGAACTTCGAAGGGTGATCGAGGAATTCGGCCCCCAGGCGATGTGCCTGGAGGAAGTCTACAGCCATGCGAGTTACCCTCGAACCGCCATCCTGATGGGGCATGCCCGCGGCGTGATTTGCCTGGCGGCGCGACTAGCCGGAATCCCAGTGCTCAGCTTTTCAGCCAAGCGCGTGAAGCAGTCTGCGACGGGCAACGGCAATGCCTCCAAAATTCAGGTGCAACGCGCGGTGCAGAATTACTTTTCGCTCCATAGCATCCCTTACCCGCCGGACGTTGCCGACGCGCTGGCAGTGGCACTGTGCTACGTGAATAGGAGCAAAAACGCTTGATCTCCGAAATCACGGGTGAAGTTCTCTACGACCGCATTCGGCGCCACTCCTTGCTGGTCCGGGTGGGTGCACTCTGCTATGAGATTTTCGTGCCCTCGGGGATCGCGTCGCGCCTTCACACTGCGCCGGAAGGCGAACGGCGCAATCCCCAGACTTTCTACACAATTTACTATATCGATGGCGGCTTGGGCGGCGGTCACCTGACGCCAAAGCTCGTAGGCTTCCTCGACCCGCTCGACCGGGAGTTTTTTGAAACTTTCACCACCGTGCCGGGTTTGCGGAGGCCCCGGGTTTTGCCGCCCCGCCGCCCCCGGCCTCTGCAACCGGCGGTCCCCCCGCGCCGTGGCACTTCTCTGTATTTCTTGCCGCTGCCGCAGGGGCGAGACGGATCGTTGCGACCAATCTTTTCCCGCCGGATGACCTGCTGCGGTTTCTCGACTGCCCCCCCGCCGACCATCTGCATTTCCCGCTGTTCGCGCCGCTTGCGCTGCTGATATTGACGGATCATTTCTTCCTCTTCCTCGGGTGTGCGCATCAGGAAGAGGTAGCGCAAGGTTTCATCCTCCACGCGGTCCATCAGGGCT